>JACMME010000338.1 GCA_014379205.1 Gemmatimonadaceae bacterium | reverse complement strand
GAGTTCAACATCGCTTCGAATCCTCAGCTGCGAACGATTCTCTTCGATAAGCTAGGCCTGCCAATCCGGAAAAAGACGGCTACCGGAGCGTCAACCGACGCAACAGTCCTGCAGGAGCTCGCCGAGGAGGGGCATGCGCTGCCGACCCTTCTAATGGAGTACCGCGAGCTTGCCAAACTGGAGAACACCTACCTCGATGCGCTGCCCGCGCTGATTAATCCCGAGACCAGGCGCATTCACACGTCGTTCAACCAGACGGTTGCAAGCACCGGTCGCCTGTCTTCCAGCGACCCCAACCTGCAGAACATCCCGATCAGGCGTGAACTGGGGCGCGACATACGCAGAGGGTTTGTGCCGCGGGAGGGGTGGCGCTTTATAGGCGCGGATTACTCGCAAATAGAGCTGCGTCTGCTCGCGCATCTCTCGCGAGATCGCGCCTTTGTCGACGCCTTTGTAGCCGGAGGAGATATCCATCGGCAGACTGCTTCCATCATCTTCGAAGTGCCCATCGCTGATGTGACTGCGGAGATGCGCGCACGGGCCAAGACGATCAATTTCGCAACAATCTATGGGCAGGGACCGCACGCGCTTTCACGCCAGCTCCGCATAGAGCACGCGGAGGCCAAGCGCTTCATTGAGCAGTACTTCGAGCGATTCAGCGGTATCCGGCTGTATCTCGACAGCATGGTGAAGTTCGCGCGAGAGAACGGGTTCGTGCAGACGCTGTTTGGAAGGCGCAGATACATTCCGGAGCTTCGCGACAGAAATTACAATATCCGCGCTTTTGGTGAGCGAACGGCAACCAACTCCCCCATTCAGGGATCTGCCGCGGACCTGATCAAGGTTGCGATGATCAGAATAGATTCCGCGCTGCAGCAGAGAAAACTCAAGACGTCCATGCTTCTCCAGGTGCACGATGAGTTGGTGTTCGAGGCTCCCCAGGAAGAGGTGGACGAGGTAAGCGGATTGGTGAAGGAGGAAATGGAGCGGGCTGCCGAGCTCGCTGTGCCATTGGTAGTGGACATTGGCGTGGGGACAAACTGGCTGGAAACGAAGTGAATGCAGAAACGGTTCGGTCGGCCTTTCAAGGGTGTCGATTACTTGAATTGGGCGCTAGCGTGCGCCAATTGGACGTCTAATCACCTTTGGCAAACCCAGCAACGTGTCTTGCATCCTGCCAGAAACGTGGCAAATCGAGCGTCGCGCCGGAAGAATGCAGCTGTAAGCCGGACGTGTAAGTTGTGTCGCCGCCGTCCTTTACGACGAGATCCAATGCGGGCACCGGGATTGCCAATGTAGGGATGCGTCTAAACCGCCCATTCGATGGTAATCCAAATGTCCCGAGCATCCATATCCAAAGGCTTCACGCTAGTCGAGTTGTTGATCGTGGTCGTGATCATAGGCATTCTGGCATCCATAGCCATACCCAAGTTTCAAAATACCAAAGGCAAAGCGTTCACAGCGTCGCTGAAAAGCGATCTGCGCAATCTTGCGGTAGCAGAAGAAGCCTATGCATACGAGTATCAGTCCTACACCAACGATACGACTTTTTTGAAGTTCAGCACCTCACCCTCGGTTGCCCTTACGTTCGTGACCGTGGCCGCAAACGGTTGGTCCGCGACCACTACTCACGTCAACGCGAGTCCGGTTACTTGCGGGGTTTTCTTCGGTCCCGTGCCTCCGCCGCTTGCTGCTACGGTTGCGGAAGGACAAGTAGCCTGCGAGTAGGCAGCATTCGGAGGCGAGTCCGAAGTTGACCGCCTTCGTTAAACGCAGGTAGATAGGGATTTTAGGTGAACGCCCCCGTCGCTGGTCCAGTGTATCCTGGAACGGCATGAGCGAGGAAGCGACGCGGGACCAGCCATTCCGTGAATTCGCGAAACGACGCGAGGGAATGGTGTACGCGATGGATGGCGGTCTCTGGCTCCACCGCCACACCTTGAACGATGAGCCTATGGCGCACCTCGTCTCGACGGACCGGGAGCGCCTTCTTGCCTACGGCCGCTCCGTTGGCCTCCCGGCTAACCGGCTGCAGTACAAGCCCCTCAAGGATCCCCGCACAGGCATGCGTCGCGAAGCATGGCATTGGGATTTGTTGAAACGATTCCTGCCAGAGCGGCAAGAGCAGGGCGATAGGTAAGGCGCGCATTTGCTACCCCCGAACTGCGCCCTCCGCCAAGGCCTCCAGTTCCAAAGCCTCTTCTCTGATCCATTTCAGTTCCTCCTTCAGCCTCGGCTGAAGTGTTCTGTCGGACCGAAACTGAAAATATGTGCGTGTACGCTGAAGGGCCCTTCCCATCCTGTCTTGAAAGCGATGATGCCAGGTGGATGCAGCCGGCAGCGAAATCAGGTAGAGCATTGCCCAAAAAGCACCCGTCCAGGCCCACACAAGGGCTGTCTGGGCGGCGTAAGCGAGCAGAACCAGAATGAGGCCGACTACCAGAGTATGCATTGCCGGGTCCTCCGGCGTCTTGCTGGTTCGCTTTGCTATGGCGCGCGCGCCCTTGAGCGGCAGCCAGTGGTTTATTCGGCCCCACCAGGCGAATGGACCAGCAGCAGCGATAATGGCCATCTCACGAAGCGCGAAGCGCGCGGCGGGCCATGTCCCAATGTCGATGTTGGCATCATTGACTGGAATTTTGCGGCGGCCAAGCTCCTCGCGCAGCGCTTCGAGTCGCGCCAGAAAGGTTTCAGCGCGAAAGGACGCATTCGCCGGCAGCGCTGCACGCGTCGCCGTAACCCTTCGAATAGCGTCGAGCTCGTCGATTAACGGGCGGTCAGGAGCCTCCAGAGGGCGCGGTTCATCGAACACGCCAGCCAGAATTCGTGCAACGCCCAGGACGCGCTCAGCGTCTTCTGCCGTTGGAAAGTTCACAGTCGTTGCACGAAGGCGTTCGTCTACTTCCGCTGTGAGCTCCGAGACTGCGTCGCTGCGTTTGTCCGCGCCATTCTCGCCGAGCGCACGGTTTGGCGTCGGTTCTTCGCGAGCGGCGTCCGGGGTCTTGCGTAACTGGCTCGTTTGCCATTCATCGACGTTTATCGGCCTGCCCACGTGCGCCAGGATCCTTGTGCGAGGTGCCCACTTTCGTTCAAACACAAGTCCGATCGGCAGGATTGCGAGTCCGCGAATATTGCGTTCGTCACGCGCTTGCAGCGCAAGACGCGCGAGTCCGGAGCGCAACGGCGCGAGCTGCGACTGGCTATGGCTGATTCCCTCGGGAAAAATCAGGATGGCGTGGTTGGCTTCGAGCGTGTCCAATACCGCGCGGAACGCATCCAGATTTCGAGCCGGATTCGCGTTGGCGGCGGTAGAAATCGGCTCGTCCTTGATGCGCCGCAGAGGTATGACCCCATACCATCGAAACGCCACGCGCAAAATCGGGTTGGCCCACAGCGTCGCTTTTGCCGTGATGCGTACGCGGCGGGGCACGATTCGGAGCACAACCAGCGCATCGATGACATTGTTGGGGTGATTTACCGCGAGAATCAATGGCCCGCCGGATGGGATGCGCTCAGCCCCTACCACCTCGATATCGCGGTAGTACCAATCCAGCGCCGTACGAGCGATCCACCTGACGATGATGTACAGAATCATGCGCGGCGGGATTCGCACGCGATCACACTGGGACGCGCTCGGAGTCGGGAGTGCGCAGGTTGCGCTCGGTCTCGCGTGCGGCCAATTGCCCCTGCTCCACGTTGACGAACGAGAGGATCACTGCTCCGATGACGAAGAACGCGATGACTGATAGTATAGCGTTGCGGCTCGATCCGGTTGTCTCAATGGCCGCCCAGAAGAGCAGCGGGCCCAGGATACCGGCGAACTTCTCGAAAACACTGTAGAAGCCGAAGAATTCGCCTGACTTGTGCTTGGGTATCATGCTGGCAAAGAGCGAACGGCTGAGCGCTTGTGTTCCGCCCTGGACCATCCCCACCATGCCGGCGAGGATGTAGAAGTGCGTTGCCGACTGCATGAAGTAGCCAAGTATGCTAATACCGCCGTAGGCAAGCAGTCCAAGAAAAATCGCGCGCTTGGCACCAATTTTACCGGCAAGCACGCCGAAGAGAAAAGCAAACGGGATGCCTACGAATTGAACTATGAGAATCGCCGAGATCAGGGCTGACTGGTCGATTCCGAGCTCCGTGCCGTAGGCAGTCGCCATTTTCTGGATGGTCGCGATGCCATCGTTGTAAATCATGAAGGCAATCAGCATCAGAAACGCGTTGCGGTATCCGCGCAATTCGTGAAAAGTCTCGCCCAGCCGCGAGAATGCGACCTTAACGGGGTTCTCACCCTGCCGTTCATCGGGCTCCAGCGTGCGAGCCGGCTCGGGTACCTTCCGAAAAATCGGAATTGCGAACAGCAGCCACCAGACTGCCACTGATAGAAAGGCGAGTCTCGTGGGCAGTGTAGCCTGGCTGTCAGTAAGGCCTTCACCGGAGGGGAGGCCAAACCACTCTGGCTTGAGGATCCAGGCAAGGTTGAGCGCGAGGAGAACGCCCCCGCCAGCGTAGCCTAGCGCGTACCCAGCGGATGAGACGCGATCTACCTCTTCAGGGCGTGCGATATGAGGGAGCAGCGATTCGTAGAAGGCCATGCTGGAGGCCGCGCTCATAAGTGCTATGACAAACAGCACCGAAGCAAGCACTATGTCACCGCGCTGTATCAGGAACATGCACGCAGTGGCGGCGACGCCGAACCCCATGAAGATCCCAAGCATGCGCTTTTTCGCCGCCGCGTAATCGGCGTAAGCACCGAGTAGCGGCGCCAACACGGCGATGATGACCATTGCAATGGTGTTCGCGGTAGCCAGGCGCTGAGTTGCACCGCTTTCAGCGATCCCCGCTCCCGCTACCTTGACGAAGTAGATCGGAAAGACGGCGACCATAACGGTCGTCTGAAGTGCGGAGATTGCCCAGTCGTACATCGCCCAGGCGCGTAATTCAGGACGGTCTAGGCCGATGCGGGAAAGCAGTTGCATGACTGGAGGCTCGTGAAGCGGTAAGGTGCTCGAAGTTCGAACACCAGATCGCGGACTGCGGATTGCCGGGTGCGACTACGGATTGTGAATGAAGGTGACTGGCACGAATCGAAGTGCGCAAGGGATGCAGAGAGTGCTTCCCTCGGATTATCGATCTTGCAGCAGCCTCGCCGGGATTCTGGCATCATCGCGTATTCGTTCCGCTTTCGGCGTCACATTTCCCATATTATCGCCCGTCCAACCCCCCTTCCCTTCCTCACCGACGCTTGCCGAGCGGAAAGATTTTGACCAACATTTGCGGCATGGTTTTCCCGGCGCGCTGGCTCTTACCTGCAATCATGGTGGCGCTGACGTTGGGCGGGTGCGAAAAGGCCGTAGAGCAAGCTCCGGTCGATACCGCTGAGCCCGTTCAGCCAGTGCAGTCCGATACTACGACTGCCGTGCAGCCGCCTTCAGCGTGGAACTCCGAGGCGGGGCTCGTGTTTTTTGTTCGTGATCCGGAAGCTCAAGGCGTGATGGTTGTTTTCCCCCAGTACGCCGATAGCACCCTCCCAGACACCATTCGCTTTGATCAGTCGGTCGTACGTGGAATGACGGTCGACATTCTCAACCGCGCAGGGCTCGCTGGACAGATGCGCGTGGATTCCATGGAGCCAACCACGTGGGCAGACGGGTGTATCGACTGGCCCAGAGCCGTGCTTTCAAGAGCAGATACAGGGTTGCTGCGCGAGTCGTGGAATGCCGCCTTCATCGCGGGACGAGTGCGCGCGGTTTCACTGGACTCCATGGAGTCACTTTCAGCGGCTGACTCCGCCCAGCTTGTCGTGCAGTTGACTCGGCTGGCCTCGGCTATTCCCGAGCCGTTGTCTTCGTCGTTCCGGGGACTGCCTTTCGTAGTCAGGTCAGCGCATCGTTTTACGGCAGCGCCAGGCATAGTAGCCGTAGTCGCCGACATCGTGCGCAAGGTCAATCTCGAAGCGAATCCGCTCGAGGAGCACATACTCATGATAGCGGAGAGGTCGGCGGCCGACCCCAAGGGGCAGTGGAAAACGGTCTATACCGAGCGCGCGTCGGGCGTGGAGGAGCGAATAGAGACAACCGACTTGCTTGCGGCTATCGGATTCACTGGTGTAGCGGGGGAGTCCGGCGGCCGCGGCGTTGCGGGCAGGACCGCGTTGCTCATAGCGCGTGTTAGCGACGAAACAAGGGCATATGCGCTGATTGAACGCCCCGGGCCCGGGAAGTGGGAAGTTCGCTGGACGAGTGTGCGCACGGGCTGCTAGTGCAACACATGAATCAAGCGCACCTGGGTTGTCAACACTTTTTACGGCAGTCACCATCACACGGAGGATTATCCTCTAAATAATGGACCACCATGGAACAGATGCCAGATTTTCCGCCAGCATTCCACTCGCCGAGCCGGTGTGCAATAACAGTCCGCCTCGAACGGCGGCGCGATATTCGGTTATGAATAATTTTATGGAGACGAGTTCCGACACAGTGGGCTCCGCACCGTCGCTTACCTGAATTCCCAACACACTCCCATCGGCGAACTCCAGTACAAAGCTGACGTCTGACCCAACAGTCGTTCGCCAGTGCATGATACGCGTACGAGGCGAATGCGCGGCTCGCCACGCCACAAGATCCGTCAGCACAATATTCTCGAGATGTGCTCGGCGTGGCGAGCTCTCGCCAGAGAGATGCATGGCGAGTCCAGTATCGCTCCAGTACGCCTTGGGACTGGTAATCAGTCGCTTCCCGCATGGTTCATCGTACGCACCAACGCGGATCAATTGATAGCTGGTCTCCAGCAAATTGAGAAATCGGTCAACCGTTGTGGGAGGGACTGACGCCTCACGTCCCCACTCCGTTTTGTTCACGACACGCCCAAGATTGCGGCAAGTCACCTTCATCAGCCGAAGGAACTCCGCAAGGTTGTCAATTGAGGAGAGCTGCGGCAGGTCGCGGTCGAGGTATGACTCGATGTAATCCTGACGCCAGTTCATGCTTGATTGTGTGGTAGTCGGCACTGTCGCGATCTGTGGATAGCCTCCGCGCTGCGACATGGCACGCCAATCTTCATGCGGCGCGTTCGATCGAAGCAGGAAATCAACCCAGCCGGAAGGCGGAGTTCGCTCGAGCTCTCCCCAGGCTCCGGCTTCGCCGAAACCGAGAATCTCTCGTCGAGTAAGTGGCCACAGCGTAGTGTAAATCGCTGACCCGGCGAGTGTATCCGTCACTCGTCGAATCCGAAAAAGATTCGCAGAGCTGGTCATCACGAATCGGCCGGGCTGGCGTTGAGCTGGATCGTCAAGAAGGCGCGCCATAGCGGTGAGAAGCTTCGGTGCACGTTGTATCTCATCCAGCGCAAGGAAAGGCGCCTGCGTCAGAAATTCATCTGGTGAGTCGGCGGCATCCGCACGGAGTTCAGGGTCATCCATTCTGAGACTAAGTCGCGGCTGTTTCGACGGCAGTTCGCTCACGATCGAGCTTTTGCCGACACCGCGGGCGCCCATTACCAGTACGGCAGGCGACGCAGACGCGGCGTGCATCAGGCGCTCCGTGGCCATGCGGGTGAGCATAGAAATGCGCTTGGAAGAATGTTAGTTGATAATACTCCATATCTTGGTGAATATGCAAATGGATCCGACAGCATAGCTCATGAGACCGGTCGCGCTTCTCGGTAATCGAGTGGCGTTCGTGATATTTGCGAATGGGCGGCCGAGTGGCCAACTACTTCCTTTCCGGCTTCATCGCAAACGAGGAAGAGAAAACCGTTTATGGCCAGCCAGCTGGCGTTGCAGTGATGAAAGATGGCTCCCTATTGGTTGCGGACGATGCCGGCGGAACCGTCTGGAAAGTGACGGCAACGCAGGAATAAAGAGACCAGCTGTGTGATACTCGGCCGGATCAGCGGACCTGGCGTTGATCCGGTCGCCTACGATCCAATCCTGACGCTCTCCGTCGGCGGTGCGCCTGCGCCGACGTGCGATGCCCGCCCGAGCTCGATCTGCCTGCGGCCCAGCCACAGGGCTACAGCGAGCCACACCATTGCCATGGGAACCGCGGCGAAAGCGATGCCGGACATGCCCAGCCCCAGAAGCGCCAATCCACCATAAGTCCACGCCCCAATCTGATCGCCGCCACGGTACACGAAGGTATCGATGAAGCTCTTGGCCTTGTACTTGTCTTCGCGAGTTACGACGGTATAAAGGACCTCGCGCGCAGGCCTTGAAAGCGCGAACTCGCTGGCGCGCCGGACGATTTGAAAAACTACGAATGCAGTAAGTGTGGTGCCGAGCCCGAAGGCGAGAAAACCGACAATGCTCACGGCGGGAAGAAGTCCGAGCGTCCATCCGACGCCTATCGACTTCATAATTCGCCCAGTGAGAAATAACTGCGTAAGCACCGTGAGCGTGTTGACGCCCAGATCAATCTTGGCGAGGAAGGCTGTGCGTACAGCGCGATCGGTGATCTGCGCTCCTACCAACTCGGCCTGCTGAAAGTAAAGAAGTGTTGATCCGATCGTGAAGAACAACATGTATGCGCAAATTCCCAGGAGGTATGACGACCCGAAGACGTGTTTTATGCCCGAAGTGACACCTCCGCCTATTCTGGATTCCAGGACTTTCGATGCGCTTCCGCCAAGCCATCCGCCGCGCACGTTACGCGCGAACTGAAGCGCGACTTCGAGTAGCACAGCGGACACGAGTAGAAGATTTGCCCTCCCGATCACCTGAGCCAGACTCACGGTAATGGCGCCTCCGGCGATCGCGCCCAACGTTCCTCCTACTCCGATGAATCCGAACAACCGCTTACCCTGTTCGGTGCTGAAAACATCAGCCATGAACCCCCAGAAGACCGACACCACAAAGAGGTTGAAGACGCTCGTCCACACGTAAAATGTGCGTCCCAGCCACGCTGACTCGGTTCCTTCACCCGCCGCTGCTCTCGCAATCACATAAAAGACGAGCAGGTTGACCAGAAAAACGCGGTAGGAGATGGTGATGAAGCGTCGCACGGTGAAGCGAGCGACGAGAGCGGAAAAGAGTGGATTTGCGATGAGCGTCGCCGTGAGCGTTCCGAGGAAGAGCCACTTCAGCTCGGAAACTCCACCGGCCACCGCCATGTCGTCCCGAATGGGACGCAGAATGAAATAGCTCGAAAGCAGAAAAAAGAAGTACGCGCACGACAGTGTCAGAGCGCGCACCTCTTCTTCCCTGACGTCAACGATGCGCCCGAGCAAGCGAGCGGCTGATCGTGGCGAATCTCGAGTCACTACTCAGGAACTATGTTGGGTAGTGGATTTCCGCAGCATTGACCGATGCTACTTCCGGGCCCTTGCTTTCCAAGCGGAGAGAACCTCTGCTTCCCGCTCGGGGGAGAGGCCTGCCCGCAACTTCGCCTGTCTGTCGGCGGGTCGCGTCTTGTGCCAGTCGAGCGTGGCCTTGACGGTCTCCGCGAGTGGGCGAAACGTAAGCCCTTTAGCCAGTGCGCGGTCGATGCTTACGCGAGCCCAGCCTCCGGTGTCGGGTTGGGGCGGTATCCACACGGGCATATCCGACCATGGCTGCACTTTCTGCTGTTCAAGGAACGGGGCGTCGACCCAAGTGAAGCCAATTACGCTGCTCCCACTCGTGACGGCGCGTATGCCATACAACATCTCAGCGATTGACAACGGGCTTCGCGGCCCGGTCGCATTGTACGTCCCGACATCGCCCTGCTCCACCATCCGAATCGTCCATTCCGCGAGATCACGCGCGTCTATGAACTGGACCGGATCGCCTGGTTGGCCCGGTGCCATCACCTCGCCCCCTCGATCCACGCGAACCGGCCAGTACGTAAAGCGATCGGTTTCGTCTCCCGGCCCGACTATAAGGCCTGGCCGAATGATCGTCGTCTTGCCGGGAAACCACTTCTCCGCCTCGCGCTCCGAGAGCACCTTGAGAGGGCCGTACAACTCTCCGCTACCCTGCGTTATCGCAAGGGGATCACCCGTTCCCTCGTATTTTGCGAGCGCTGCGCTTTCGTCCATCCCCGCCTTGCTGTTGTCCGAATAAACGGAAATCGTTGAGATGAAGACGTACTGCCCCGTCTTCCCCTTCAGAATTTGGCCCGAGTCACGCACCCACTTCGGTAGCGTTGTAGGATTGTCGATGACGACATCCCAATCGCGTCCCTTGAGCGCATCGAGCTGTCCGTTCCGGTCGCCGATGAGATGCTCTACCTCCTTCGGCAAATCCGCCTGCCGGCGCCCGCGGTTGAACACGGTAACTCGATGCCCGCGTCCTACCGCGTAGCGTACCTGGTGTGGACCCGTGAATCCGGTTCCGCCAAGAATGAGGATCCGCAACGGCTTGGGTGCTCGAAACAGGTTCGGCTTGGCGAACGCCAGGACCTCCTTTGCGCCGGCCAGATCGACCATTCCAGTCATACCGAGAGCGCCGACGGTGGCGGCAGAAGTCTTAAGAAAAGTGCGTCTGGAGTTGGCCACGGGCATTCCTTTTCTTGAATGGTGATGGTGATGACTTCCTGACGAGAAAGTATATCGCAACGCGGAATTCGTCGACCGGCGCCTGGATTGCTACTATGCGGGTTTGTTCCCCTAAGCACATCGCGCGCTGGTTGCTGCCGGTGTCTCATCTTATGGCTGTAGATAAGACTTGACAGTCGCTCGGCAGCTCGTAAACTCTACATAGGTAGTTCTCGACACACCAAACCGGAACCATGCGCGCCTCGCCACGCCTTACCTATCCCACCGCCGTCGTTCTGCACGCTGTGTCTCGCGGAATTCGCTACGGTTTCGATATCATCGATGCATCGGGATTGCAGAGCGGTACCGTGTATCCAGTGCTCCGCCGCCTGGAAGATGCCGGCCTGCTGCGCTCGTCCTGGGAGCGCGTGCACACTGCCCGTGAGGAACAGCGCCCTCCCCGCCGCTACTACCAGCTGACGGGAGCGGGAGCCGAAACGGTAAAGCAGGCGCTGCGGCGGTATCCAGGTTTGGGTCACACACTCGGCCGCCGCGGCATCACGCAGCCATCGCCCGCCTGAAGAACACAATGACAACGTCCCTTGTTCCAGGAGTCCGCGTTGTGCGGGTCGCCGGCTGGCTCGTTCCCGAGTCGCACCGTTGCGAATGGACGGCGGAATGGATGGGTGAGCTCGAGCATAGTTGGCGAGCTCAGCAACGCACTGGAAACACTGGAAGCCTTGCGAGAGCGGCGCTGGTTCTGCGCTGCTTCGGCGCTTTCTCCGACGCGCTCTGGCTGCGTCGCCGACATGGAGAGGATGCAATGTTTTCCAACGATCTCACCTACGCCGTCCGGACGCTGCTGAGACGACCTGGATTCAGCATGATCGTCATACTCACGCTCGCGCTCGGCATCGGCGCTAACACGGCGATCTTCAGCGTCGTGAACGCGGTTCTCCTTCGAAACCTTCCGTATGAAGATCCCGATCGCCTCATGATGCTCTGGGGCGTGCCGACGGATGGCGATTCAGCCAAAGTCGCCAGATGGACATCGTACCCGGACTTCATCGATCTGCGCAACCAGTCGGTATCCTTCGATCAACTTGCGGCAGCGGGCATACCCGACGTGACGCTGACCGGACCGAACCTCGAGCCGACCCGGATCCAGGGGGCCGTTGTTACAGCAAATCTTTTCCCCACGCTTGGCGTGCGTCCAGCAAAGGGGCGCGCAATGCTGCCGGAGGAAGAACGAGAGGCTGCCCCACGCGTCGCAGTTGTGAGCCACGCCCTTTGGCAGGGTCGCCTCGCTGCTGATCCAAACGTTGTGGGCCGTGTGATCACGCTGGACGGCGTGCAGCACACAGTTATCGGGGTCATGCAGCGCGGCTTTCAGTATCCTAACGACGCGCAATTGTGGATTCCATTGGTGCCGGATCGGAACGCGCAGAGGCGCGGCACTCACAATCTGCGCGTGGTAGGCAGACTCAAACCCGGTATGACGCGGGAGCGCGCAGAATCGGACGTGGCCACGATCGCCCGGCGTCTCGAAGAGCAATACCCGGAAGACAACGCAAAGCGCAGCGCACGGCTGGAACCGATGCGTGACGCCATCGTCGGCAACGTTCGGACGCCACTGCTTGTTCTGCTCGGAGCCGTGGGTCTCGTGCTACTCATTGGATGCACGAACATTGCAAATCTCTTTCTGGCCCGGGCTGCGACTAGGGAGCGTGAGGTTGCTGTTCGCACAGCGCTCGGTGCCGGACGCGGGCAGATCGTTCGTCAGTGGATGACCGAAAGCGTGTTGCTCGCTCTTGTCGGCGGGGCATGCGGACTGCTCGTGGCCCATTGGGGATTGCAGGCACTAATGGCGGCGGCTCCCGACACAATTCCACGCGCAGGCGAGGTAGCGCTCGACAAAACCGTACTTGCCTTCGTGGTCTCCATCTCGCTCCTCACAGGAATTGCGTTCGGCGTGATTCCCGCGCTGGGCATGTCGAGGAACCTCACAATCAACTCGCTGAAGGATGGGGGTCGCGGTGCTACAGCGGGACTTGCGCGAACGCGGTTGAGAAAGGTATTGGTCGTTTCGGAAGTAGCTTTCGCGTTGGTGCTCGTCATCGGAGCCGCTCTTCTCATCAAGAGCTTCTGGCGGCTGCAGCAGGTCGATCCCGGGTTCGATCCTGAGCGGCTCCTTACCGTGCAGCTGCAACTCCCGCAGGCACGCTACGAGAGATGGCAGCACGTCACGGGATTCTACAGTGAGCTCAAGCAAAAGCTCGCGTCCACTCCCGGCGCGCGGTCAGTGGCAATTGCGTTTGAGCACCCGCTGAGCGAAGGCTGGACGTCGAGCTTCGGCATAGCGGGACGTCAACCGTCTGTGCAAGGTCTCGAGCCGGAAGCGCGCGTCCGGCCGGTGTCGCCGGGATACTTCCGTACCGTTGGCGTGTCGCTGCTGAAGGGACGCGACATCACCGATCGCGATGTAGCGGGAGCGCCAGGCGTCGTGATCATCAACGATGCGTTTGCGCGGCGCCACTTTCCCGGTGAGGATCCCATTGGCAAACGAATAGAGCGGGGTGCCTGGTGGCCAGACATGCCAAACTCCTTCGAAATCGTGGGAGTCGTCGCGGACGAACGGTTTCTCGGGCTTCAAACTGCAGCCGACCCGGCGACCTACTTCCCGCACGCTCAATTCCCCATGAGCGACATGTATCTGCTGGTTCGGACGCGGGCGGATGCTGCCGCTTTCACCGCTATGGTTCGGCGGGAAGTCTGGGCGCTGGATCGCGACCTGCCCATCGAGAACATCCGCACCATGGAATCAATACTCGGCGAGTCGGTTGCCCAGCCGAGATTTAACACGTCGCTGCTCGGCCTGTTTGCCGGCGTGGCGCTGCTTCTCGCGGCAATCGGGATTTACGGAGTGCTGTCCTTCATGGCCGCACAGCGAACAAACGAAATCGGAATCCGAATGGCGCTGGGAGCTCAGCGTTCGAGCGTCGTGAGGCTTGTCGTAGGGCAGGGAATGCTGCTCGCGTTACTAGGCGTGGCGCTGGGTCTGTTGGCTGCATTCTGGCTGACTCGTATTCTATCGACGCTGCTATTCCAGGTGAGCACGACGGACCCGGGTATCTTCGGTGGCGGCGCACTGCTGCTGAGCACTGTGGCACTCATCGCCGCCTACCTTCCGGCAAGGAGAGCAAGTAGAGTGGATCCGGTTACGGCACTGCGTTACGAATGAGCTGAGAAGAGCAGGGCGGTAGGAGCGGGAGGCGTCGGAAATTGTAGGGCAGGGCGCTACAAACCGGCAGCACTGGCACGGTGCAGAAAAAACGCAGCCCGGTCTCGAAGAATCGAGCCCGGGCCGTCCCAATCAGGTTGGGTTCCCACTCCCCATCCCCCACTCCCTACTCCCCACCATCACACCGGAAACAACATCTCCCGGTATTTTGGAAGAGGCCATGATTCGTCAGCTACCATGAGCTCCAGTGCGTCACACGTTTCACGCACTGAGGCCATGGCGTCGGCCCCTTCAGAAGTGAGGAATTTCGCCTGCTTTTGCAGATTGTCGTGCATAGCTTCGGCACTTTCAATCACTACGCCTAGCTCGCTGCCGCGGGCGCGCAGCTCCTCGATCCGCCCTCCGACTTCGTTCGCTGCGTCGATCTGAGGGATTATCGAAATACCCGCCGACCTGGCGTGCGAGGCTGCCTCCGCAAGTCTTCCAAAGTAGGAGAATGCAGCCGGGAGAACCAGCGTGTTTACCATCTGAGAGAGTGTATGCATTTCGATCAACATGTCCTTCACGTACCGCTCCACACGCACGTGAAAACGCGATTCGAGCTCTTCCCTGGATAAGATGCCAAGATCCGCGAGCAACGCGCGCGACTTCTTCGTAACCAGTTGGTCGAGCGCCTCGGGGGAGCGCCGAAGATTCAGCAGCCCGCGCTTCTCCGCTTCCAGCACCCAATCTTCGGAGTAGTTGTTTCCCTCGAAGCGGACTGCCTCGCTTTCCTTGAAAGCCTGCCGAACTACCTTGAGCACCGCATCATCAACCGACTTCGTTGTCTTGAGCTCGGTGCGCAGTCGCTCGGTGAGCTCACCAATCGCACCCGCAACCGTGGCATTGAGAAGAACGATCGGGAATGCTATTGAGGCCGAGGACCCAACCGCACGGAACTCGAACTTGGCACCCGTGAATGCGAACGGTGAAGTCCGGTTCCGGTCGGTGTTGTCCTTCTCGATTTCCGGAAGCTTCGCGACGCCGAGTTTGATGAGAAGCTGCGCCGCGCTCCCTTTCTCCGTCTTCCCCTCGACCATTCCCTCTATGAGACGTGTAAGCATCTCACCCATGAATACCGAGATGATCGCAGGAGGCGCTTCGTTGGCGCCGAGCCGGTGCTCGTTGCCCGAGCTGGCAATTCCTGCGCGGAGCAAGCCGGCGTTTTCGTGCACCGCCTTGAGGACGGCCGCGAGGAATATCAGGAAGCGAAGATTCTGATGCGGCGTCTTTCCTGGCTTCAGCAGGTTGACCCCATCCAGCTCGGGATTCTCCGCGTTGATCGCCATCGACCAGTTGCAGTGCTTACCCGAGCCATTGATCCCAGCGAACGGTTTTTCGTGCAGAAGAGCTTGCAGGCCGTGCCTCAGCGCTACCCGGCGGAGAGTCGCCATCACGAGTTGGTTGTGGTCCACCGCGATGTCGGTTTCCTCGAAGATCGGCGCCATTTCGAACTGACAGGGGGCCACCTCGTTGTGCCGCGTCATGATAGGCACACCGAGCTTATACAGCTCGTGCTCGACCTCGGCGATGCACGCCTGAACGCGTTCGGGAATTCCGCCGAAGTAGTGGTCCTCGAGCTGCTGTCCGCGTGGCGGCGGAGCGCCGATTAATGTGCGACCCGACATCACCAGATCGGGACGGAGCGCGAAGAATCCACGGTCGATGAGGAAGTACTCCTGTTCCGGGCCAAGAGTTGTAAAAACACGCTGTACGCCCTTGTCACCAATTAGCTCCAGCAGTTCCATGGAACGCGCGGACAGGATGTCGGAACTCCGCAGCAGCGGCGTCATCTCATCCAGCGCCTCGCCGTTGTAGCCGATAAAGACGGACGGTATGCATAGCGTCTTGACGCCAGCGGAGTCGAGTATGAAGACCGGACTCGCCGGATTCCACGCCGTATAGCCGCGCGCTTCCCAGGTGGCGCGCAACCCACCCGAAGGAAAACTCGAGGCGTCGGGCTCGCTCTGTATGAGCTGTGACCCGCTGAATGACTCCATGGGTTGGGCGTTGTCATCGAACGCCAGAAAAGCGTCGTGCTTCTCCGCGGTGAGCCCCGTTTGCGGCTGGAACCAATGACAGAAGTGCGTGACGCCACGCGCTATTGCCCATTCCTTGATGACTTGCGCCACGGTGGGAGCCAGGTCGGCGTCAAGCTTTTTTCCAAGCCGTATTGAGGCGGTCAGCTTGTTGAATACTTCCTTGGGCAGCTTTGCGCGCATTTGGCGCGCGCCAAAGGTATTGATTCCGAAGTATTCAGACGTGGGTTTGGAGGCGTCGCCATTGACGTGGACGACGGGAAGGCGAACGGAGGTAATGTCCTTAAGAGCCGCTTTGCGGGCGGCAGAGGTAGTGGAGGGCATCTTAGCTTGTTGGGTGCGGAGCCAAAGCGGAACTGGGGAGCCGAATTATAGTTAAAAATTGCAAATCCGGCAAGGGACGCGGCACAGTCGCTGCGAATTAATAACTTCTTTGCCGCAAAAGCGAACGAATCGTGCAAAATGGGCAAATGCTAGCGTAGTCAGACATGCCAAAGCCGGAGTCAATTGAGCACTCCGGCTTCAAAATAAAGCGTCGCGAACAGCGCTGGGCCGGGCAAGCCGTCTCAGAACACGATCCCAAAAGTGATCGGAATCAATTGAATCGTCTTTTGGTCGATCACTCCTCTTTCCGTATAGACGTTCTGGATACGAGCTTCAAGAAAGGCGTCAATCCGGCCGATTTGAACCGCTAACCCAGCGCCGCCGTCGATGCCGAACTTGGTGCTGGATACATCGCCGGAGCTTGCGGGTCCCTCGAAAGAAGTCTTCACGTTGAAGGCCCCAACGCCCGCGGTAATGTAAGGGCGTACGGGACCGCGGATCAGGTCTACGGAAAAACCGCCGGTCCCGCCGAAAATCTGGCTGTCCCCGTTGCTCCCGGCCGCTAGCGCCTCCTTGAAATCGAACTTCTGGTAACTGAGGTTGAAGCGCAAAGGTGGAAATGGGCCGGGAGGATCAACAAGGAGGAAGCCTTCGCCGTTGACGCCGTTCTTGAGCGCGTCCCTGTAATCGCTGCGGGGCACGCTGATGCCGCCACCAAAACCGACCCTGACAGTCCGGGGCGAGAACGACCGCCCTAAGCCGGATTGCGCGGAAACACCTTGCGTGCTCCAAATGAGCGCGAGGACGCTTGCGATTGTGAAACACGGGCGAAAGCCTTTGAACATACTACCTCCATTTGAGCGGCGGTGCGTTTTCATGCTGCGCTGGCGAAAGGAAGTCCAATCGCAGCATGTAGTCCAGGGTGCGGTCTCGCAAGAGAAAGTCAGCTCCGGGATCAGGGATTGGAAGGGAAGGGTTCCGGAGGGTCTCGCGGCACCCGATGACAACGGCGCGCTGTGACGCGCTCGAGCCTGTTTCGTCCTCAGCCAGAGTGTCCCATGAACTGTAAAGTCAACTCAGAGGACGTGCCTGCGTGCGTTGGTACCTGCTTCCGCTGTCATTTGCGTTTCTCGCCTGCGCCAAAAGCTCAGATACCGTAAGGCTCGGTGCCGCCGGTCCGTGGAAGGAAGGCTACGGCGCGATGAACAAGCGCGGAATTGAGTTGGCGCTCGAAGAGATAAATCGGGCTGGTGGCATTCAGGGCCGGCCTCTTGAGATAGTCATGCGTGACGACGCCGGAAGCGGGCAGAAAGCTGCCGAGATTGCCAAGGAGTTTGTCGCTGACCCTACGATCGTGGCGGTAATTGGCCATGTGAACTCTGGTGCCATGGTTGCCGCAGCGCGCGTTTACGACAATCACCTGACTGCTCTCGCCACTACTGCTACCTCTCCGGATCTAACAGGCATGTCGCGGTGGGTGTTCCGTGTCATATCCAGCGATTCCACCAACGGACTGGACATCGCGCATTTCGCCACGAAGCTGGGGCGGAAGCGTGCGGCGATCCTGTACGAAAACGACAGCTACGGTCGTGGTCTGGCCGAGTCGTTTCAGCGCAATTTCGAAGGCGAAATAGTAATCTCCGATCCCATCGCCGACACAGACGAGCAGGACTTCGAGCCGCACGTCGCGAACCTCAAGCGACTGTCGCCCGACATGGTCTTCGTTGCGACTACCGAGCGCGCCGGAATCGCATTGTTGCGAGAAGCGCATCGTCAGGGCCTGAAGGCAGATTTTTTCGGCGGCGACGGGTGGACCGGTATCGTTGTTGATACGGCTGTCACTGAGGGAGTGTACGTTGGCGCACCCTTCGCTGCGTCCGATCCCAGGCCAGAAGCTCAGCGTTTCGTGACCACCTTCAAGGCTAAGTACGGAACTACGCCCGACGGTAACGCTGCTCTGGCTTACGACGCCACAATTCTTCTCGCGCGAGCGGTTGCGGAGAGAGGAGGCGATCGTGAAGGAGTTCGCGCGTATCTGGCGCTACTCAACGAAACCACCTCTCACCGTGGTGTCACTGGTCCGATCCATTTCGGAACGAGCGGCGATCCGATTGGAAAGGGCTTCGTGATGACGCGAGTCCATGCCGGCGAACTCCACGTCGCGGCAGGTTCACGATGACGGTCGTAAAGCGAAGGGGGAGTATCAAGGGCCGGCTCATAGCCGGCTTTGGTGTACTGGTTTCGCTGCTCGTTCTTGCTGGAGTGCTCGGCAGGATGACGTTGACAAGTACATCCAAGATGATCGACAGCACGCTGTTGTCCGTGCAGGAGAACTCACGGCTCTCCGCTCAGTTGACGACAGACATAGCGAAAGTAATTCAGGCAGGAAGCCGATACTTCGAGTCGCGCGACTCGGCTTCTCTCGCCGACTTCAGGAAGCATGGGTGGAGTGCACACCGGATCCAGCGCCAGATCAATGCGCTGCCAGGGCAGTCGGCTGAGGAGATCGCGCTTGTCGCCGCAATCGATAGCAAGCTTTCCGATGTCGAGGTCCGTTACGCATACGCGCACAGGCTCGCTGATCTTGGCAGAGATGAGGCGGCCCACAGTGCGGGAGCTCGAGGCGCAGAAGCCATAAGCGCGCTGCTCGCGGACGTGGAGAGTCTCGGTGCCATGAAGACGAAGGACGTCGCCTTCGCTTCCGAACGGCTTCGGCGCCATGCGAGCAGCCGCGCGTGGGTGATAATGTCGCTGATGAGCGGCGCCGTGCTTCTCGCTCTGGCGGTGGCCATTGGAACCATGGGTTCGATCTATCGCCCGTTGCGCCTTCTCGTCGATCATGCGAGAAACCTCAGCAGGGGCGATCTCACTGCCAGGACCTCGGCTGCAATGCCTGGAGAGTTTCAGATCCTCGCAACGGCAATGAACCACACGACAGACTCCCTTGCAACAATAGTTACGGGGGTCGCAACGACAGCTGATGACGTCGCCAGCTCGGCCGACCAGCTCGCCTCGGTTGCGGAGCAGATTTCCATGTCCGCCAATCAGGTTGCTGACGCCATGACCGACATAACGAGAGGGGCTGAAGGTCAGGTCGTGCAGCTTCGAACGGTTGACGCTGAGCTGCGCGGGGCGGGGCAGCGCGCTGAAGGAGTCGTTGCGGGAGCGCAGGAAGTAAATGCCCTCGCGCATGCAATCGAGGAGCAGGCGGAATCCAAACGGTCAGAGATCGAACGGACAATGAAGATTCTCATTGACATCAAGTCCAGTGTAACGCGCGCGGCCACAGAGGTCGCTACACTCAGCAAGACCGCGTCGGAAATCAACAGCTTCGTGGGTTCCGTAAGCCAGATAGCCGAGCAAACCAACCTTCTTGCGCTCAACGCAGCCATTGAGGCGGCGAGAGCGGGCGCCGCGGGTAGAGGCTTTGCGGTCGTCGCTGACGAGGTACGCAAGCTGGCGGAGCAGGCTCAGGAAGCCGCAAACGACATCGTGCGGCTCACAGAAATCGTGCACGCGCGTGTAGCATCCACTTCGCGAGCGATGGAAACCGGAGCCGGGCGCGTGGGCGAAATCGAGCGGGTTTCGCGCGACATCGATGGCGCGCTCACTTCGATCGGTCAAGCTGCTGAGCGTACGCGCCTGGCCGCCGGCAAGGTAAGTACGGCCGCCGAGGAAAATGCCAGCGCCGTGCACAGCGCAGTAAGCGGGATCGCTACCATAGCTCGAACCGCAGAAAGTCACGCAGCCGCGGCTGAACAGGTCACCGCTAGCGCACAGGAGCAGAGCGCCGCATGCGAGCAGATGAACTCGGCGTCCGCACAACTGCTCAATGGGTCGACCCGCTTAAGAAACCTTGTCGGTGGGCTGAAAACAACGGGGATTGAAAGCGCAGAGCCGGAGCTTAGGGCAAACTCCGAATCCGGCTCCGGAACTCAGGAGTGGCAGAAGACCGCCCCTGCCCTCGCTCGCAGAGCTGCGGCGTAAGGTAAACGTCCTTCGATGCTGCCGCATCGGAGCTGGTTGCGCGTTGGCCACCTCGCATACCTTGCATTCCCGATCATCAATTCCACGTACGGTCGGTCGTAACTAACGCGACCACACGGGATCAAAGTCCGCACCATTGTTGTGGGTCAATCGAACGACGTCGTTGCCCTCCGCGTCCATCGAGTAGATCTGGAAAGTGCCGGATCGGTCCGAGGAGAAGACTATGCGGGTGCCGTCGGCAGACCAGAAGGGGTCCTTGTCATCGGCAGGGTCGTCGGTCAATCGCGAGATTCCGCTGCCGTCGGCGTTCATGACAAACACGTCCGAGCCGAACACGGTGGACTGAAACACGATCCTCGTCCCGTCCGGCGAGACCTGCGGGTTAAGGCGCACATTCGGTTGAACAGTAAGCTGTGTTCTATCCGATCCATCGACATTGACAGTCCAAATGTTGAAGAGCTGGAACGATTCGGTCGGAGCGGCATCGAATACCAGCCTGGTTCCATCGATCGACCATGCGGGGCGGAGATCCAGGTCTGGGGAGTCCGTAATTTGCCGAGCGTTACTGCCGTCGATATTCATGATGAAAAGCTCGGAGTTCCCCGTACGCTCAGATGAGAACGCTATCTGCAAGCCATCAGGTGACCAGGCAGGGTAAAAGTCTTTTGCGTCCGACGCGCTGAGAGTTGTAATTCCCGAGCGGTCTATATTGGCGATGATAATGCGGGAAGTGGTCGAGTCCGCCGAAGCGAAGGCAATCCTGTTGCCGTCCGGTGACCAAGTCGGATCCTTGTTGGATCTGGTGTCGAAAGTCAACCTGCTCTGACCGCTTCCGTCGATCTGCATGACGTAAATTTGAGGCGGGCCATCGCGCGTCGAGACAAACGCAATCCGTTCTATCGCAACACATACGAACTGAAAACCCAGAATTGTGGTTGCGCGCGCCCTGACTTGGACACGGCCTGTATCTCCTGCAACCAGACGACAATTGGGCGCAACACCAGTAAGGCTTACAACGTAGGTTTTGGACGGAACTTGCGTCAGTATAGCGCCATCATTGCTACCGAATGACGCCAGAGCTCGGCCATCTACCAACAAGGTGTATCCGTCTACGTCGATATGCCTGCCGCTGGTGGTGGAAGTGAGACTCACGGTGCCCACCTCGATTTTCGGCGCTACAAATCCATCGGATCCACATCCGGCCAGCAAGGTCGCCAAACACAGGGCGAGTGTAGGCAGCCTGACTATATTCGACCACGATTGCGACATTCCGCTACCTCGCCACGCTTTCAAGTTTAGCAAGTTTGCCTACAAGCACGATGAACCAACGTGTCACCCACCCGGAAAAAGCAACTAGCATTCCGTTAAGGTGGTTTCCCAGAGAGACTTGGAAATCGCGTTAACCCATGTGAATCAGCGAACAACTGTTGCTTTCCGAACCATTTCTGAGCGAACTGGACCTGGAACGTGATACAGCATGCATTTTGTTAGCTACAGGGCGTAGCGCTGCCACAACGCTTTCGTTCGGAGTAGCTTGAGCCTTTCCAATCTCTACACCTCCACACCCGGAGCCTGTGCCTCCCCAGTTCATCTATGTCATGAAGGACCTGCGCAAGGTTGTCCCGCCGTCACGGGAGATCCTGCGTGGCATTTGGCTGTCGTTCTATCCAGGAGCCAAGATTGGCGTGCTCGGGGCGAACGGAGCTGGTAAGTCCTCACTGCTCCGCATTATGGCCGGAATCGATCAGGATTTTATAGGGGAAGCCTGGCCGCACGAGGGAACGCGGATCGGGTATCTGGCACAGGAGCCTCAGATTGATTCCGCGAAGGATGTGCGCGGTAACGTAGAGGAAGCGGTGAAGGAGACACGCGCCCTGCTCACCAGATTCGACCAGATCTCGGCCAGATTCGCCGAGCCAATGAGCGACGATGAGATGACCGCGCTGCTGGATGAGCAGGGAAAGGTGCAAGAGCGAATCGACGCCACTGGTGCCTGGGAGCTCGACCGCAAGATAGAAATCGCGATGGATGCTCTCCGTCTTCCGCCGGGCGACGCTTCGGTCTCTACGCTCTCAGGCGGGGAGCGGCGCCGAGTGGCCTTATGCAGAATCCTGCTCGAACAGCCGGACATGCTGCTTCTCGACGAGCCCACAAACCACCTCGATGCGGAGTCGGTTGCCTGGCTGGAAAGGCACCTCGCCGAGTTTCCCGGAACGGTCGTAGCAATCACCCACGATCGTTACTTTCTCGACAACGTAGCCAAATGGATTCTCGAGCTGGACCGCGGGGCGGGGATACCATACGAGGGAAACTACAGCAGCTGGCTGGACCAGAAGCGCACGCGGCTGGCACAGGAGGAGAAGACCCAGAGCGCCCGTCAACGCACTCTAGAGCGTGAGCTGGAGTGGGTGCGTATGGCGCCTCGCGCCAGGCAGGCAAAGAGCAAGGCTCGCATCACCAAATACGAGGAATTGGCAAGCCAGGATACCGGAGATAAGGTTGGCTCGGCCGAAATCGTTATACCACCGGCCCCTCGGCTCGGCAACGACGTTGTTATCGCCGAAGGGCTGAAAAAGAGCTACGGTGACAAGGTTCTGATCGATGGCTTTTCCTTTTCGCTTCCCCGCGGCGGAATAGTTGGTGTAATAGGGCCGAATGGAGCTGGAAAAACGACCCTTTTTCGAATGATTACGGGTCAGGAAAAACCGGATGGAGGTACCATCAAGGTTGGCGAGACAGTCCAGATTGCGTACGTGGACCAGGATCGCACGCTCGAGGGAAGGCGAACCGTGTATGACGAGGTAAGTGGCGGTCAGGACACTATAGACATTGGCAAGCGCTCCATCAATTCACGCGCTTACCTCGCCAGCCTGGGCTTCAAGGGTCCGGATCAGCAGAAGCTTGTTGCAAACCTGTCGGGTGGCGAACGAAACCGCCTGCATCTCGCGAAACTTCTGAAGAGTGGAGGCAATCTCATCCTCCTGGACGAGCCGACGAACGATCTCGACGTCGATACGCTCCGCGCTCTTGAGGAAGCGCTGCTCAGCTTCTCCGGCTGCGCCGTCGTCATCTCGCACGACCGATGGTTTCTCGACAGAATCGCCACTCACATTCTTGCGTTCGAGGGAAACAGCGAAGTCGTATGGTTCGAGGGAAACTTTCGCGAGTACGATGCGGATTTTCATCGCCGCAAGGGAACCGACGCTGACCAGCCGCACCGAATTGCGTACAAGAGGTTGGTGCGAGCGTAGGGAAAACAGGCGGTTTTGGCTACCTGACGCTTAGCCTCCTGTTCCGAATTGACGCGTGTATTTGATCACCAGAGACCGGGCCTGCGCCCGCTGCCAGCGGAAAAAACCATCCGCCTCCTGACCTTCGTTGAACACTACGAAGAGCCCCGTTCCGGCAGTGCTTAGCCATCCGAATCGTGCGTTTGCCGCCCACACTCGAGCCTGGTTGTTGTATTGCACCAGCGTCTGAACGAACACCCTTGGGGTGAAGAAGTACCCCAAGCGAGTTCCAATCAGGTACCTCTCGAACGCGCCCTCGTCGAGGTGCACGTCGTTGTAGTCGAGGAGGAGCGAGGACGTGATCGACGCCCCTCTCCTCGCCGTGATCGTCACGTTCCCGCCGTTGCGTGTGCCGTTGTAGAACGGCCCGAAGTCGCCGCGAAAAGACAGTGAGAGGGGAGTACTCGGATTCGTGGCGAGATCCAGCCCCAGGGACCAGTAGTCATAGGATCCGGCCGGCAACGTTACATCGCGAGCGATTGTGAAGGGTTGCTGCAGCCCCTCATGGTAGAAGTTGATCTCGGGGCCGAAGCGGCCTCCGTTGGCAAAATCCACCTCGGTTACGTCGACATGGATCTGGCCGCTCTGGTAGAAACCATCGAGCCCGAAGTACGAGCGATAGTTACCGTGAGGATTCCACTGCTTCACACGCTTCCACTTCGGATTGACAACTGTGCGCATGAAACCGACGTCGTAGAAGCGATATCCTCCGAATCGGTTTAGAAAACCTACCTCCGGATTGAAGTCTTCTCCAACCTGGACGAAGCGAACGCTGTTATTCCACCTCCCCGTCTGGTAGGCGGCGCGCGCGCTATAGCCGAAGTCGTCGCCGTCGAGCGCCGGCGTCTCGGTCATCGCTCCCCACCAGTCAATGGTCCACGCTTCGCCAAGCCCCACGCGGCCATCGAGTCCGTAAGCGCGGTTTCGGTCGTCACTGTCGTCAGTCGCAAGACGCTGCACGGCGATAGCCCCGACTCGTGATCGCGTGGACAGCTCACGTGACGCGCGCGCCACGGAGTAGGATGTCGTGGACTGCACGCCTCGCACGCGATCGGTAAATATCTGCAGGAGCCCGACTGTGAGACCGCCCACGCGGCCAGTGATGCGCCCGCCGCCGAGGATAGGAACCGGATTGCCCAGCGTGTCGATGCCGATGCGGCGGCTGAAGAACAAGTCCACCGCCTGCGGCGTACCTGCGGTGAAGACGCCCGCATTCTCGAGGAAGAAGGGCCGTTTCTCGGGGAAGAAGAGCGGGAAGCGCGTGAGATTGGTGCGTTGCTCGTCCACCTCTACCTGCGCAAAGTCGGTGTTGTAGGTAAGGTCGAGCGTCAGACTTGGGGTGAGACCGTACTTGATGTCGGCGCCAAACTCGTTGGGACGACGGGTGCGGTGGTCAGAGAGAAAGTTTCGCTGCACTCCACCCAACACGTACGGGGTAACCGTCGCTACGCGGCGCACGGGAACCTGAAGGTCCGCGAGCGTTCCGGCGCGCGAGAGACGATACAGATTGAAGTGCCGCGGGATAAAGGACCAGAACGCCTCCTCATTCTTGCGGCGAATGCCGCGAGCGAAGTTGAGCCCCCATGTTTGCGAAGCCCCGCCTCCATATCTGAGCGTAGAAAAGGGGATGCGGAACTCCGCATACCATCCCACGGAATCGGACGAAGTCGCAACCGTCCAGCTTCCGTCCCAGTTCAGATTGAATCCTCCCATCGATCCCGCTTGCGCCCGCGTTTGTCCGGACTGGAAAACGCCTCCGCCTTCACCTTCCCTGACCACCTGCCCGTCATGCTCTATACCGGCCGGTGTTGTCGCGAACACGAATCCGTTCTGTCTGTCGAGATACGTGTCGACGATCAGCGCGAAGTAATCGCTGTTGGTGAGGGTGCCATCGCGAACCTTCTCGCCGGGTACGATGTCGCCAGGCTGGCGGTCGTAGAGCCACGCTCCGACGTATAATGCGGCGCCGTCGGTTAGAAGCCGCACTTCGGTACGCTCGCTGACGGGTTCGCCTTCGCGCAGCTCACGCTGTATAAAGCCGGCGAATGGCTTGCCACTTTGCCAGACCGCCTCGTCCAGGCGCCCGTCAACCCGCGGTGGCGAGGACACGACATGCGCCGATCCCACACGAGCATGCTCAGCAGCAGCGACGGTGGAATCCGCTCTTGTGCTTTGAGCACCGGCAGCAGACGTAAGGAAAGAGGTTACGGCCCCGGCGAGAAGGATCGCGAATCGTGCTGCGTGAATGCTCACAGAGCGGTGAATGTTGCTATCAGGGTGGCGAAGCCTCTCAGTATCGCCAACTGCGAATGTCGGCGCCGGCTGGCGCTGTCTTCAGCATGCGCTCCACTGCCCACGGCAGCACCATTTGCGGATAGCGAAGCCGTGAGTAGGCATTCGACCTCGTGTGGTCTCCATTCCAGCAGTGCTCGTCCCGGTCGCCATAGTCCACAACCGCATCTGCGGGCGGGTCAGCAGAGCGCAAAAAGTCCTCAACCAGGTAAACCGCGTTGTTGAGATAGTAATTATCCATGTCGCCGACGTAGAGTCGCAGCTTTCCTCTCAGCTTGGGGCCGAGAGTCTTCCAATCCCGCCGCAGGATGTGGGAGAGGTCGTAGTTCTCGCGCCAGTATTCCGCGACCGACCGGTCGATGGATCCAGTAAGCTTGTTCCAAATGGGTTTGGGGTAGCCATCCTTTCCAACAGGGGAATAAACTGACTCCCACACATCCCACTGGTCGCCTGAGCGGCTTTTTGTGCCGAGAGCCAGCTCGCGATGGTTGACCTGCTCGAGTGTGGTCAGGACATGGCCGAGATAGTTGCGTTGTCCCGGACGTGGCACCCGCTTGAACTTGCCAGCCCGATAGTACGCGTTGGTGTCCTCGTAAATGTTTACGACGGTGTAAGCGCGGAAGTCGATCGGGTCGGGGCAGGCGATCCAGGCCCCATTGTACTCGTCGGGATAGAACATCTGCACGGCCATCGCCTCCCACCCTCCAGTTGAGCCTCCGAAGGTGAAGCGGGCCCAACCGCTTCCTATACCTCGGAAGCGCCGCTCGATTTCCGGAATGAGCTCGTGCTGAATCGCGTCGCCGTACGGCCCATTGTTGGCGGAATTCACAGCATACGAGTCATCGTAGAAAGGAGTAGCATGCTGTATCTCGATGAGCAGCACACGCGGAAACCCTTTACCAGTCCAATCCTGATGAAACTGCCAGGCGAGTTGCTGCTGGATTCGGTTGTAGCCACTCAAACTGAATCGGTCGCTGTAGTCCGGCGCGAGTGAGGTATCGGGGGGTGTCTCTCTCCAGCCGCCGACCTCCGACGGAAAGTGTCCGTGATTTATCACGAGAGGATACCGCGCATTGGGGTGCTCGGCGTATCCCCAGGGCAGTAACACCCAGGCTGCGATGTGCATGTCGCGTCCCCAGAACTTCGAGAGCCGGTCGCTCTTGATTCTCACGTATTTGACGTACTTGGTTTCCTTCTTGGCGAAATCGTCTACCGGCGGGATTTCCTGATCCAGGGCGATCCGAACGGCTTCGCGGCGAGATGGGTCGAGTGCGATGTCCGTTGGCTTGGAGTACAGGTTTCCAGGCTTGCGACTCCATTGTTGCCCCTCCCATCGATCTGGCGGGAGCTTTACGGTGTGTCCATCGCTCCGGCGAAACGTCTCATAGCGATTGATGAGCGCCTGCACGCGGTAGCTTCCCCTGGGCAGCTCGGATAACGACCGCATTGGGTAGCCAAAGGCGCGCGCGTCGACGATACGCTCTTCACCGCCACGCCAGTTCTCAACGTCGACTCCGAAGACGAGCTGCGTGCTGGGCGCGTCTGAAATCTGGAAGCGAGGCTCGGCGCTGGTGTCGCTGGAAATGAGCAGGAGCAGCCGTCCGTCTATCGGCGTAGAGCTTCGGGTTCCAGGGTAAGTAATGGCGAAGCGGAGGGGAGAATCGGCAGGCTGCGAGCTCGTTACTCCTGAGAGCGTGAAAAGAGCGATGGCAGTGTGGAACCAGCGGCGTGTGCGCATTCAAAACCTCGCATTCGTTGGATAGATACGAATGCCATGGAGCGAGCTCGGCATGGCCGCGAGGGAATTGACGCGATAGGGGGCCGGTAGTCAAACGACTACCGGCCTCCACTACTCGCTCTTGAGCGCTACAATCGGATCAGCCTGGGTTGCTCGCCTGGCAGG
>JACMME010000337.1 GCA_014379205.1 Gemmatimonadaceae bacterium | reverse complement strand
TTTCGCGCGACGAAAATCATGAGTCCGCCCAGGATCGCGCCGTCGGCCACCCGGTCGAGCGTCGAGTCGTAGAAAGCCCCGAAAACCGTCTCCTTTCCCGTGCGCCGCGCCACCGTGCCGTCCAGCACATCGAAAATCGCCGTCAGGCCGAGAACCCAGCCAGCCGTCCTGATGTACCCAAACCCAAACAGGGCCCCCGCGACCAGCGTGCAGAATGTGCCAATGGTGGTGATGGCATTGGGACTGATGCCGAGGCGAATGAGCCAGTTCGCGACGGGATCGACCAGGCGCAGGTAGCCGCGCTTCGTCCATTCCCACAAAGGATTCATGCGGACAGGTGAGAGGAGAGGAACGGGGCGGCCATCGTGACACTCCGAGCCCAGCAAGAAGGGGCCTGGTGCGTACCAAGCCCCCAAACTACGCCAGATAAATCCCGGTCACAACCCTGCTTCAGGGAAGTTGCCAGACGTATCCCATTTGTAACTGTACGTTGTCCTTCGAGTACGTCTTTCCGTTCGCAGAGGTTGCACGAAGTCGCACGGTCGATCCCGACGAAACACCACGAACCGAGAGGGTTTCTCGTGACTTCGCCGGCACTTCCTTCAGGAAGATTTCCTGACTCGGCGTCACCACGAACACGCTGACCGCCTGATCGAGCTGATTGTCCACCGAAATCGAGACTTCAGCCGAAGGCTGTGCCCCTGTCTGTACCTCGACCGCACGGGGAGAGCACGCCGCCGAGAGCAGCATGAGTCCGGCGAGTAGAATCTTCATTGGTTTCCTCATTCGGAAGGGAAGTCGCACATACGTCGCAATCCCTGCTGAGCAGGCGCGATCCCCGACGTTACCTCACGAAGCATGCCGAGTCAGGCGAGCGTAACCACATGTCATTCAAGCTCATCGATAGAGCATGTACTTCTTCGCGCGCTGTTGAAACGCGATGGACGCGGGCAACGTGCGATCCATGACGGCGTCTGGATCCTCACCGGCCAGCAGGGCCTGGCGAGCGGTTGCTTCCCCAAAGCGGAGATCGAACCCTCGATCGGTCAACTTGAGCGAGTCTCCGTGCACGCGAGCGATTGCCCAGAGCAATGCCGCGCCGACACGCCCGACAGAAAGGCGATCGCGATTGAGTACCGTCATCCGAACGCCGGGAATGCTGCGTCCCCCATACTTGCGATCGCCCGGATTCTCGGGCGTGAACCGTTCCGACGAGAACCGCACGCCATTCAATCCGCGATCTTCGAGAAGCCTGACCACGCTGTCGGCATTGAGCCATGGAGCGCCGATGCGCTGAAAGGCCTCCGTCGTCCCACGACCCACCGACAGATTCGAACTTTCAAAAGCGACCAGTGAGGGGTAGAGGAGGGCGCTGGTCAGGTTGGGGAGATTCGGAGAGGGACGCACCCAGGGAAGTCCCGCATCGTCGAACCACATGTCACGCCTCCAGCCGCTCATCGGCACCACGTGCAGATTGGCCTTGATTCCGAGGACGTCGTTGTAGAAGCGCGCCATCTCCCCTATCGTCAGGCCATGGCGCAGCGGCATCGGGTAGAGCGCGTA
>JACMME010000336.1 GCA_014379205.1 Gemmatimonadaceae bacterium | reverse complement strand
TCGCACTCTCGCCCGCCTCCTTCCCACGCCCATGGCAGGTTGTTGAACCGGATGCGTTCGAACTTGGCCTGTGCTCCGCGCGCGACACGCAGTATGGCGCCAGAGTCGGAACGTTGTAGCGCGGTCCCACTAAGCTGAGGTATCTGAGCCTCGGCCAGATAGGGAACCACGAACTGAATCGCCGCCACCACAGCGACAGCGCCACCCAGAGAAACAAGCATAGATGATACATCCGCGAGTCGGGACCCGGACTTGTCAAGTTAGCGAGTACGACGGCGATGCACGAAAAAAGGCCGTCCTTCGCTATGAAGGACGGCGTGATTCCGTCATACTATATAGTAGGGATATTGGAGGTGAAACCACTCAGGGGGCTCAGCTTCCCAAAATTAGTCGGGATTTCACCTGCCGTTGAAGGCGCTCTCGGCCCGGACACCCACGAGAAAGCTGGGAATCTGCGTCCGCGCTACGGAGATTGAATGCACGATGCTCTCCGGTAGAACAGCAACGCCGCGTTGATGCGCCTCCCAAACCCCGTTCAGAGCGCTCACTTGCGATTGAAGCGCAAGCAGCAGCTCGAGCCCCGCACCATCGCACGCCAGAGTGTCATTAAGTAGCGTTTCGATACTATCGCTGAATCTCTCGTAGCGCGGACTCGACATCCGCTTTGCATCTTCTTTCCACGCATCACGCTGCTCGTTGCACGCCAGCCCCGAGTATGGCGCCCCAGCTCGTTGAGCGTAACCTTCACTTGTGACTTGCTCCGCGCGAAAGGCGGTAGGTTCAATGTTCACGGACACTTCCTGAGTGAATGATTGCGGTGTTGCGGGGGCGGTGCCAGCGGAGCGTGTCGAGTACGCACGCGCGGTCGTGTCGAGCAAAGTGAAGGGGCGTTAATCTACAAAAAAAATCTCGCGGCGCCATAGGTAATTCGTACTTTGCGCGATCTTTTTTTTACGAGTGAGCGTGGTGATCGCTGAGCGCATTTCGTGCCATCAACATCCATGTTGATGATGTAGAGAACTCGGTTCCTTTCACGCTTTCGATGAGCGGCTTTCGAAGGAACTCCGTGCCTCGGTGACAATTTTTGGATCTACAAAAATCACACCGCGCCGAACTGCAACTGCACCGGGATCACTGTCGGGCTTGCGACTACATCCACGGCTTGCAAAGTCACAGTCGTAACACGATGCTGCAGCAAGTCTTTCCCGCTGGCGGTTCGCGTGGTATATCTCCGGCAGCGAAGAGAGTCAGGCTGTCTCGTCCGTCGCGCGTTGAATTCCGCAGAGCGAGAATTGCGCACGGCATCGGAACGATCGATCCGGGGATATGAACGGAGTGAGCGAAGGTCGAACTGAGCGAAACGAGTTGTGCTTCTCTCGCGGAGCTTCCGCGTGACGAATGCGCGCGCCGCATTTGAGACGCTCGATAGCCATTGGGCGGTTGCCGCGATTGAACCCGAAACCCGGCGACTTGCCATCGCGGCCGCGGCGGCGCGCTTCGGCAATGCGGAGCTCGCAGGTACTCCCATGCCTGGCGAGGAAGCGGAGCGACTCTGGACGCTGGCGACCGCATACGACCTGGCGGCGCTCGAAGGTGCCGATGCATTCGTCAGACAGACTCCCGGCGCACAGTACGATCTTCTTCGGATGCAGCTGGAAGCAGGTGCAACGCGTGCCTTCACACTCTATAGCGTTCTTGATCTACCATCCAGCGACCCGGTTGACGCGCTGTACCGCATTCTCCACGTCGCCGCCGTCGGAGTTGTCGCTGGCCGTCGCGATGACGTGCGCTCCTGGCTCGCCGACCACGATATCCCGGCAACCATCACAGTCCGGGTGGATGCGGCGTGGGACGAGGTTCTCCGGTCCCGCGTCGGAAGCTGTTGGCTCGAGTTGCTGCGCGGCACCAACCCCGCCGGCATCGATCGAATTATTCAGGTGTTGGGCACATTGCGCGAAGAGCGCTCAGCTCGCGAGCGTGTTTTCCTTGCCTCGCTCGATGAAGACGCGGCAGCACGCATGAAATTTCATCTGTTCACTCTTTATCATCTGCTCGATGGCGCGGCCTCTCTTACGATGTATGTCGCAAGAGATGGCGTATCCGATATTCGGCAGCGCCTCTTCCAGCATTTCTCGCTGGCGCGCGCGGCTGCCAGCGGCGATCGTGCATTGAGCCTTGCGCTATCGTGGTTGCACGCCGCTGCTTGTCGCCTGGCTCTTCGTTCAGGCGAACAATTGGAAATACCCGGAGTCGCCGCAGGGCGGCATTGAGGGCGCTAAACAGAATTCCTGCACTGACGCAGTAACCATTGCCCTCGCGACTGGTCTCATCTTCGGTTCGCGAGAGCTGACGCGCCTATCAGGAATGCCAGGGAAGGTTAGCTCTGACTCTGCGGGTGAATGAGGAACCTGAGGGCCGCAATTCAGCAGCGGTCGATCCGATCGCGATGCGGAATGAATCCACTCGTAGCAGCGCAGTCGTGAAAATTAGCCCGTCCCATTCATACTCGCCTGGATCGAAACCCTCAAACAGCACAGCACGAGTGCACGAGCGTCTCAAGGGAACAGAATCACTTTCACGCTAGCGCCGCTTCACCCATAGCAATGCCTTTGGTGTGCCATCTTTGGCGTTCCGCACCATGATCGCTCTGGTACGAAGGCCTGGATCCCTGCGAGTTATTCTCAGCACGACCGGCAAAGGATCGGACGACGCAACCGAGATTCCATCGTCCTCCAGCCGGAACCATTCGACTTGCCCATCCACCGCCGTGCACCTCGCGACATACGAATCGTCGTCCCAGAATCCTTCCCATTTTTCATTCGCGGTGCTCTTGCGCAAACCCGTAAGTGGTGCGGGTTGGAGCGCTCCGCGCGGTTCGGCACAGGTGACCAGATCCATCGCTTCCTCCATGATGCTCAGGCCGGCCAACACATCGACCGATGCTTCATCAACGCGTCGCAAAGTAGAAGCGTCACGTATCTGGCGCAATAGGTGAAAAGCGTGTAAGTTGTTGTGTGGCTTGTGGATAACCTATTGTTGATTGGTGGACAAACTGCGTAAGTAACGCAGCCTCATACATTCAGAATGAAATTTCTTGTGGATATCCAGGTCTCTCCCGGTCAAACTTTTCTTTCGACTTCCAGGTATTCAATACTCTGGTTCCTATAAACGACTGCTTTATGTAGGAAGTTGACGACGCACGGCCCTGATTTCGGATCGGTTGATGTCAGCACGCGTACACAAAACATCCACATCGTTGCAGTAGCCTGTTCAATGCTGGTCGCGCAATTATTCACATCGTGAGTGTGGACGGTCTGTTGAAGGCATTCGACTTGCTTCCGCACGTCTTTCTCAAACGTTTCAATCAGCACGGAGCGGCATATGGCATCCATTTGGAAGGGCTCGATCAGCTTCGGCCTTGTCAACATACCGGTCCAGCTCCATTCCGCAGTGCGCTCCACCGACAAAATCAGCTTCAGACTGCTTCACGAGACGGACCACTCCACCATCAAGTATGATCGCATTTGCGAATCCGAGGGCGTGTCCGTGCCATGGGGAGAAATCGTAAAGGGCTACGAGTATGAAAAGGGAAAGTTCGTGGTGCTCACCGAGGAGGATTTCAAGTCGGCCGCGATTGAATCTTCGAAGGCATTCGAAATCATCGACTTCGTAAAGGCGGAAGAGATAGATCCGCGATATTTCGAAACCCCCTACTACCTGATTCCGGCAAAGGGAGGAGAGAAAGCCTACGGACTTTTGCGTGAGGCTATCCGTAGTACTGGAATGGTCGGTATCGGCAAGATTACCATCCGGTCCTCCCAGAGTCTTGCGGGAATAAAGGTGGTGGACGATGCCCTCGTCCTCGAGCTGATGCGCTTCCCGAGCGAGCTCGTCGGCGCAGGAGAGTTCAGTTTCCCGTCCAGCGATGGCGTCCGCCCTCAGGAGCTGCAGATGGCCGAGCAGCTCATAGGAAACCTCGCCGAAGCGTTCGATCCGGCGAAGTACACCGACGACTATCATGACAACCTGATGCGGATCATTCAGGCGAAGATGAAGGGCAAAAAGCTCAAGTTCGATGAGCCCGAGGATCCGGCGAGTACCGATGTGCTCGATTTGATGTCGCGCTTGCAGGCAAGTCTGGATCAGGGCAAGCGGAAAGGTGCAGCGCGCAATGGCAAGAAGGAAAAGGAAGCCGTCAAGGAAAAAACGACCGAGCAACCGCGCGCCCGCGCTCGGCGTCGCAAGACAGCCTGATCGTCGTGAATACTTCGCGCACGTATCGGCCGCTGGCGAGCCACTGCTAGCCGGATATGCTCGAATTCCTCGATCTGCTTTGCGCTGCACTCATCGCTCGAGATGATGAGGATGTGCGTCTGCTGCTGAAGCATCCGATTGGACGCGAGCTACCAAGAGAAGTGCGCGAAGAGGCTCTGGCGATCGCGGCTCTGCCCGCCGAAAGCCATCGCGCTCCCATGAAAACGCTCTGGTTCCGCTACGCCATGGAGCAGTTGCAGCGCGATGAGTTCGCTTTTCTTCACTCCCCTCAGTTGGATCTTCCATTCATGCCCCCGCTTCCCTCCAGTCTGGTGCTTCTTCCCACTGAAGAGTTCGCCGAGGGAGCACTGGCAGATCAGCAGGGCTCGCGGTAATCTCCCGATAAATCCTCGGCGAAAGCTTCCGGGCACGATACCACCAGGGCTGGAGAGCCAAGCGGGAGACTCCAATTGAGCAAGAGCAAGAGTCGTGAAGACGACGATCTCGAGCGGCCGTCAAATCTTGCGTTTCAGCAACGTGAATGGCGCGTGCAACGGATTGCCTGGATCGTCATGGGGCTCGTCCTTGCTGCGACCCTGGTTGGCGTGTTCGGCGGCGGCCCTCTGGCTCATTCCCGCGTCGGCAGTCCTGCCAACGGCCTCTTCCTCGAATATGACAGGATTGCGCGATATCGCGCACTCTCGACGCTGGACTTCTACGTTTTGTCTCCCCCAGCTGGTGGTGAGTTGCGCCTGTGGATCGCGCGCGATTTTCTGGACGTCATAAGGTTGCATACCATAACGCCTGAGCCCGCCTCACAGGAGCTTTCCAGCGATCGCATTTCATACGTATTCGACGCAACCGGAGACACTCCACTGAAAGTTCGTTTCGAGGTCGAGCCCAATGCCCTGTGGCAACGTGGCGGAAGAGCCGGCGTGGGTGACGAACAACCAATCTCGTTTTCCCAGTTCGTTCTGCCTTGAATCCCACTTGCCGAGGAGGCCGACATGGACTCTGTGATGCGTGCCGTCGCCGTGTATCTCTTTCTGCTCGCAATCTTCCGGCTGGCTGGAAAGCGCTCCCTCGCCAACATCACCACATTTGATCTGGTCCTCACTCTCATAATAAGCGAGTCCATCCAGCAATCGCTGACTGGCAAGGACAGCTCGATGACCAACGCTTTGCTCCTCATCACCACTTTTGTGGGGCTCGACATCATTCTGTCGTTGCTCAAGCATCGATCCCGCGGGGTCGATCGGCTCCTCGACGGTGTTCCTCTCGTTTTGATTCGGGCTGGCGAAATGCTTCAGGAACGTCTGAACAAGGAACGCGTGGATAAGCAGGAAATTCTCACCGCGGCTCGCTTGCAACGCGGAACCACACGCCTCGAGGATATTGACTATGCGGTTCTCGAACCGGGTGGTCAGATCAGCGTGATCGCCAAGGAAGGCGCGGCGCAGTGACCTCGATGGCAGCGGAACGGAAGCGAGAGCCGCAGGCGGCCATTATTCCCACTACGGTGAAGGACGTCACGCTGACGGTCGGTGGCAAGGACGTACGCCTGACTAATCTTTCCAAGCCATTTTGGCCGGCCCTCGGCATCACGAAAGGTGACCTTCTTCGCTTCTACGCCGATGTATCGCCAGCTCTGCTTCCGCACCTCCGCGGGCGCGCAATGGTCATGAAGCGCTACCCGCACGGAGCAGAGGGAGAGTTTTTCTTCATGAAGCGGGCTCCATCACCGCGACCTGAGTGGATTGAGCTCTGCTCGATCGAGCACTCTTCGGGAAATGTCATCGACTTTCCAATGGTGCAGGATCTGGCGTCGCTGCTCTGGGTCGTAAACCTTGGATGTATCGACTTGAACCAATGGTACGCACAGTGCGACGACGTCGACCGGCCGGACTACGTTCACTTCGATCTCGACCCCGTACCAGGCGCCTCCTTTGATCGGGTTCTCGAGGTCGCACTGCTTGTGCATGAGTCGCTCACAGCACTCGGGATGCCGGCCTTCGCCAAGACCACCGGCTCGAAAGGAATTCACATTTACGTGCCGATCGTGCGCGGCCCCACTCAAAAGGAAGTGTGGACTTTCGCAAAGAGTCTGGCATTCACGATAGCCGCCCGAGCTCCAAAAATCGTGACGGCGGAGTACAGGATCGCGAAAAGGCCCAAGGGAAGGGTGCTGGTAGACTACAATCAGAATGCCTGGGGACGAACCCTGGCGTCGATTTACTCGGTGCGACCCAAGCCGGAGGCTACCGTTTCCACCCCCGTCTCGTGGGAAGAGATACAGCGGGGAATCAGGATCGAGGATTTCCATCTGCGCAACGTGCCGGCGCGCGTGCGAAAGCTGGGTGATCTCTGGAAGCCAATGCTCGTGAAGCGAGGCCGCTTTCCGCTTGAGAAGTTCTTCTGACGCTTCCGCTTCCTAGACCCGGGGCGCCTCGAGATTCAAGACTACTGAACGCCCGGCACTGAGCCCCAGCTCGAACGCATGATCGAACCCGTCGGCTCACGACGGCGCATGCCATCCCAAAAACTCCGCAGCGTGCTCGGCGCCCCCTACGGGACGGTTATGTTTTTCACTCGTGTGTGAACCTGTCCCGCGGTATCAGTAACCTTGAGGGAAACCTTGTACGATCGCGAAGCTGAGTAGGTATACGTCACAACAGAACCCTGCTTCACGGCGTTGTTCCCAAAATTCCATGCATACTTTGTGATGCCGACGTCATCAGTCGAAGTGCGCCCGTCGAATCTGCACGTTCGGCCCGTGCACGAGTGAGTGAATCGCGCCACAGGAGGTTTATCGGTGGTGGGCGCCTGTGAGAGCCTGAATATGGTGCCGCTTTGATCGTCAGAGATGAACAATCCCCCCTGTGCATCAACCGCCATGTCGACGGGACGACCCCAGTTCGTGTTGCCCGAAAGCCATCCGGAAACGAGATCGATCTGGTTGCCTGGCTGGTGAGTCACGTCATCCCAGGGAAAGTGCACCACCTTGTATCCCGTCTTAACCGAGCGATTCCAGGAGCCGTGCAACCCAATCACCGCGCCCGAACGATAGGCGCTCGGGAAAGTGGTTCCATGGAGAAAGGTCAATCCGAGCGGCGCGGAGTGAGCCTGAATTCCCTTCGTGATTCGGTCCATCGCGGCGCAATTCACGGTTCCCGCGGCATTGAACTGATAGTCCAGATCAAACGGCATGCTGTCATAGCCGCTCGGCGAATCCGGGTTCGGGTTGCAGAACGGCCAACCGTAGTCGCCGCCATCGCGAACACGTGTGAACTCTTCGGGTGGATGATTGTCGACGTATGATTGTATGACTTTTCCGTAGTTGCCGCTCCCATCATTGAATGGGTATGCAATGTTGTCTCGATTGTTCACTACAACCCAGAGCTCATTGGTTCCCGGATCGATTGCGAGCCCCTCGGCGTTGCGGAGACCGCGCGCGAAAAGGCGGCCGCCTGTTCCGTCTGCGTTGTACTTGTAGATTGCGCCTCTCACAGGATTGCTCTGTGTATCCGAAGTGCAAGCGTTACATGTGGATGCGATTGAGACATACAGCGCATGACTGGCATCCAGAGCCAGATTCTTGAGCTCGTGTCCATAGGCACCGTTCAGTTCCGGAGAGCTCGCATCAGGAAGCCCCGTGATGATATCCTGCCGGGCACCCGCGGTGAGTGATGCCGGATTGAAAATGTACCGGCTGACACGATTGGTCTCTGCGACGTAGATATAGGTCGTCGTTCCTATCGTGTGAAAGACAATGTCGTGTGGCCTGCGAAGGCCCACGGCGAAATCGCTGACCGCTGGATTGCCACCAGCGACGGGCCGCACCAGAAGAATCTTTCCCGTACTGGGCTGTGAAACAAGCAGGTTGCCATTCGGTGTGGTGGCGAGAAACCGCGGCTGCGAAACTCTCGTGTAAACGGCGATTGAAAAAGTGGGTGGTACGGTGAGCGTGCGCGTGACATTGAATGGGGAAGTGCGCATGCTCGCAGGTACTTGAACCGTTACCGACACGGAAGCCGGGGGCGGTGCAGCGACCGCTGCCGAGGGCGTAAGCTGGGCAGCCTCTGGGGCGGGCCGAACGGTGGTCTCGGAGCATGCCAGCAGCACCAGCAACGTGCCGCAGCCTTGAACAGCTATACGCGCGTACAAATGGACTTCTCCTCTTCCTGGTCGGCTTTCTTGCTTGCATGGCCCATTCCCGACGCGTGCACAATCCGGACTGAATGGAGAGCGCACTCGCTTGTCGTGGGCGCTCATTGAGCCTTGCTTGCGTACTGGGGCGGGTGGATTCGAACCACCGGTCTTCGGATTAACAGTCCGGCGCTTTGCCAGCTAAGCTACGCCCCAATTTATCGTTTCTGGTTCCTGGTTCCTGGTCCCTTGTCCCTGATTCTCCTCACCAGGCTATACCGTAATCCTCCCCGTGGTTACTCGAGCCTCCCCAGAAGGTGCCATGCTTCCGATCGAACCAGATTGCGTTTATGGGGCCGGAGGTCAGCCGCGAGAATTCCAGCGTGTACCCCATTCTCTGAAGCTCCGTCCGCACGCTGTCGGAAGTTGCTGACGCCACAAGCATTCGGCCCGGCCGCGATTCATGCTCACCGAACGACGAACGCATCTGGAAGCTGTTTATGTTCGGTGCCTCCGCGGCCTCCTGGACTGTCATACCGAACTCAACGACGTTGAGAAAGAACTGCAGGAGATTTTGATCCTGTGAATCACCGCCCTGCACCGCGAACGACAGGAACGGGAGCCCATCCTTGAGCGCGAGCGTTGGTGTCAACGTAACACGAGGCCGTTTGCCAGGCTGAATGACATTGTACGGACCGTCCCGTGCGTCCGTAACGAAGCTCTGCCCCCGCTGGCTTATCCCTACCCCCGTCCTTCCTGCTATCACTGCCGGTATCCAGCCACCGCTCGGCGTTACTGAAACTACCCAGCCTTCTGCATCCGCAGCTTCAATTGACGTCGTTCCTCCATAGAAGGAGCGCCTGAAGCCACCGTCTTCCTCCTGCGCGCTCGCTGAATTCTGCGTAGGCCGATCCTGTTGCCCGCTGCGCTTCAAGCTGTCTGGCGCGGGAACCACCGTCCAATTGGCGAGGAGCTTCTTGAAGGGATTGGTCTCGCCTTGGTATTTATACGGGTCTCCGGGTCTTACGTCCGGGTCGTTTTTCGTCCAGTCGATCTGCGCGAAGCGAGCCTTGGCGTACTCCTTCGAGAGCAGTCCCTTTACCGGCTCCTCCGGCGGAAAGTACGGATCACCGTAATAGAAATCGCGATCCGCAAACGCGAGATTCATCGCCTGATACAGCGTGTGCATGTATTTCGGCGTGTTGAAGCCCATCGCCTTGATGTCTGTGTACTCCAGAATATTGAGCGCCTGGAGCAACGCCGGCCCCTGTTGCCAGAACGGAAGCTTGTACACGACAATTCCCTTGTACGTCGTGCTTACCGGCTCTTCTATACGGACCTTCCAGTCGGCGAGATCGCGCATCGTAATGAGCCCGCCATCTTCCTTGAGGCCGCGGACCAGCTCCTCCGCGATATCTCCCTTGTAGAAGCGCTCGTACGCAGCGTAAATCGCTTCCTTCCGGGTCTTCCCCGCCGCGAGAGCTTCCCTTTCACTTTCCACGAGCTTGCGAAGCGTGACTGCAAGATCCTTTTGCACGAAAACTTCGCCGGCGTACGGTGCTTCTCGCGTCTCCCCGGCATGTGGAAGGTAGACCGCTGGTGAATACTTCCACTTCTTTATCTCGGCCTTCTGATTTTCTATGGAGTTCGCGGTTTGAGCTTCAATCGGATATCCGTCGGCCATCTGGATAGCTGGTGCCATAATTTCCGCCAGTGACAGGCGGCCGTACTCCGCAAGCATCGTCAGCAGGCCTCCGGGCGTGCCAGGCGTCACTGCGGCGAGAGGCCCGTACTCCGGAGGATACCGGTAGCCCTGCGCTCTGTAGAAATCCGCGGTTGCGCCGGTTGGCGCGACGCCCAGCGCATTTATTCCGATCACCTTCCTGAGCTGCGGATGATAGATGAGCGCCTGCGTCTCCCCACCCCATGACAGCACGTCCCACATCGTGGCCGTGGCAGCGAGCATTGCGCAGGCCGCGTCGACCGCGTTGCCACCCTTCTGAAACATCATCGCTCCAGCGGTTGCCCCAAGCGGTTTGCCGGTGATGGCAATCCAGTGCTTCGCGTGAAGCGGTGGCTTCGCGGTGCGCTGGGCGTTCACAGGAGGCGCGAATGACATGCTTGCCGCTAATGCAGTCGTGAAAAGGATTCGGAAGTTCCAATACATACGGCAGGTCCGTCAGAGATGAGCCGCAATCTGGCGAGTAAGGCAGCGGATTGGAAGGCAACTGAGTCCGTAGCTATGTCAGCCGCCCGAGTGCGGCGAATTGACATGCACGCACATCATTTCCTATTGTCGCATGTATTGCTTCATGCGGGTCGTGTCGCCTACGTACACGTACTGCACGTGGCCCATGTACTTGCGAGCCACGCGACGCACATCCGCGGGAGAAACCGCGCGCAGGTCCTCCATGAACTTGTTGGCGTGCCGCCAGCCGCCACGGTACAGCTCGGCTCGGGCGAGATAGTCTGCCTGGCCCGCGCTGGTCTCGTTCCTCAGGTAATACTCAGTAATGAATTGCTCCACGAAGCGGCGTAACTCAAAGCCGGCGAATCTGGCGTAGAAGACGTCCGACATACCTGAAGCAATCAGTGGGAACACCTTGTCAGGCGCCGTTGTGGATGCGTACACGCCACCGGCTGAAGCGCCAAGCTCCAGGAACGGGCTGTATGCCGTGTAGGAAAGCCCTCGCTCGGCACGAATCTCCGAATAAAGCATGCTGCTGAGAAGCTCCGTAGCCAGCCGAAATGCGGGGAAGTCCTCGCTGTTGGCCAACGGCCCTGGGTAATAGCCACCGATGTAGTTCGTTGGAAGCCTGCGCGGCAGAATGGTCATCGAATTGTCACGCACTGGAACGGGTGGCGGCAATGTCCATGAGTAATTTCCCTGTGGAAGCGCCGCCAGGCGCTCGCGAATCAGTCGCTCTACGTGCTGACGCGAGGCGTTTCCAACTACAAGCACCAGGAGCCGCGATTTCACAACCTGGTCTGCGTGATACCGTTTCACTTCGGCCGGCGTGATTGATTGGAGCGACCGCTCCGTACCGATTGGATTGACCTCGTAAGGGTGTCCGGTGAACGCCACGCTATCGGCGAGCCTGTCCAGTACAGCGTCCGGTCTGCTGCTATTGAGGCGCCTGGCCGAAAGCATCCGGGCGCGCACGAGCTCAACCGCCGCCGGATCGAGCGTGGGATGTACCAGTCTGTCAGCGAATACCGCCCATGCCGAATCGAGTTCTTCCGTTGTCGTCCCCAGCTCGAACGTCGTCCAGTCCATCTCCGCTGCTACCTCAATCGTGCTGCCGGTAAGAGCGAGAGCGTCCAGGGCTTCACCCTCGGGGTAATGCAGCGTCCCATGGCCGGAGGACTCCAGCATGAGTGGCTCGATGCCGGCGGTCGCGCTGGTTACTTGCCGGGCGCCGCCGAGAAGGTAGATGTGCACTACGACAGCGGTGTTTGCCGGATTGTGGCGTTGGATTATCCGGATGCCGCCTACCTCGTAGCTCTCTGTTGCGGTGTCGACGGCCGTCGCGGCGATCTGGTCGGTGCCGCCGAATCCGGTTCGTTCACCTCTCCACGGGTGCTTGGCAAACCCCAGAACGGCGAACAATCCCCAGGCTGAAACAATGCGAAGGTCCATGGCGCTACCGTCCGCCAGTGAGGCCAAAAACCTTGGCGACCGCTGCTCTGATCATCGGAGCTTCACCTGGTGAAACCAGCACACCAATGGACATTGGCTTGTCGACGATGTACTTGGTGGCAAACTCGCGCAGGTCATTAGCGCTTCTCGATCCAAGGTTGTCGACGTACGAGAGATAGTAGTCGAGACCGGAGACGCTCCACCAATAGCCGATTGTGTGTGCTCGCTGCGCAGTTTGCTCCAGCGCGAATACTGACGCTACCTTGAGCCGCTTTCGTGCTATTGCGAGATCCTGATCGGTAAAGTAATCGCCCTCAAATTTGTACATCTCTTCCAGCAACGCCGTGAGCGCCCGCTCGGCATCGGGCGCGGTGGTCACGCCGGTGAGCGTAATAGGTCCGAGGTGACGCAGGGTTTCATAGTCTATCGAGACCGACTGGAAGAGGCCGCTTCCAACGAGCCGGACCTGAAATGAAGACCCAGCGGCATTCAGCACACTTGAAAACAGATCGGCCGAATACGTAGCCGCGGTGTTGGTCTCCACGCTTGGGCCTGGCCATTGTAGCATGACGGTAACTTCGCGCGTATCTGCCTGAATTATCGCGATTTTCGTCTGCTGGAGCGGTGCCATTGCCGGCACGGGATGCGCGATGAAGGGGTCAGGTCCGCGCTTCCACTTCTCGAAGCTCTTGCTTGCGAGCGAAAAAATCTGGGCCGCATCGACGTCACCCGTAACGATGAGCGCTGCGTTGTTCGGAACGTAATACCGCTGGAATACCTCCTTGAGACGCGAGGATTCGATAAGCTTCAAGCTTTCAGGAGTTCCCAGAGGGTCCTTCCGGCTGAACGAGCTCCCCCACGAGCTTTTGGCGACTTCCGTTTGCAGATGGTGCAATGGCTCCGCGAGGTTTCGTTCTATTTCGCCCAACACTACCTTGCGCTCCAGCGTCAGGGAATTGTTGTCGAAGTATGCGTCCCTTACGAGTCGCGCCAACATCTCAATCGCGGTCCCGACGTGACGCGATGGCAGAACCATGTAGTAATTCACCGACTCCGCGCTGGTGCTGCCGTTCGAGGTTCCATTTAGCGCGCCGACTTCCTGGTCCCAGCCACCCTCTCCACCGCGATACGAACGGAAAAGCATGTGTTCGTACAGATGCGAGATCCCCGCGTCGGACGCCTCCTGGGTGAAGGCTCCGGTGCGCACGACTACCGCGACCGTAGCAAGCGGAACGACGTGATTCTCTGAAACGATGAGAGTCAGACCGTTTGCAAGTTGCTCCTGACGCACAAGGCGCGCGAGTGATTCCCGTTGCCCCTGCAGTGATGCTGCCGTGGCCACGAAAACGAGGGCGAGAAAACAGGTGACACGCTTCATATCAAGGCATTATGGGCACTTCCCCCTTTGCGTTCGCGATAGGCGACATTTCCGACCGCTACTCCTGCGCAAGGCGTTGCTCCACTTGAGTGGTTGGTTTCGGAGCAGGGTAACCTGCTGAAGATGTCATGCGTTTGTTGGATCGGCGAACTTAGCTCAGGTTGACGCCAACGCTAGCTCGTGAACTCGCTCCACACGCCGACCTAACTGTATCTCGGTTCTTGAATCCTGGGCTTCGCAGGATGTGCCCCGAGGTCGCAATCCTCCAACGGCTTTCCGGTTCAATCGATTGCGCGCACACGGCGGAATTGCTGGACAGACACGATACCTTGACGTTCGACAACAAGCCAGGTATAGTTCTCTTGTCGAACATCTAGGTATACGACCGGAGAGAACGAATGACCGACCGCGCCGACCTCTTACAGGGCACCCTTGACCTTCTTGTCCTCAAAACGCTGATGCTCGGTCCGCTTCATGGTTGGGGGATCAATAAACGCATCCAGCAACTTTCAAAAGATGTCCTCGAGGTAAATCAGGGCTCCCTTTATCCCGCTCTGTACCGTTTGGAGCAACGCGGGTGGATCGACAGTAAATGGGGCATCTCTTCGGAAGGACGGCGGGCGAAGTTCTATGACCTCACCGCCACCGGCCGAAAACAGTTCGGCGAGGAGCACGCCCAATGGCGGCGCTTCTCGGTCGCCATCGAGCACGTATTGCAGGCTTCCTGAACGAGACGAGAAGATGATAGCAACCGGAGGGAAGCTCGCGCGCCGCCTGCGCGCCATGCTGCAACGGACGCAGCTCGAGCACGATATGACCGAGGAAATGCGCTTCCACGTGGAAATGGAAGCGCGCGACCTCAGGGCCCAGGGCTTCTCGGAGTCCGAGGCTGAGCGCGAAGCACGACTGCGATTTGGAGGAGTTGAAAGGTACAAGGAAGAAGGTCGGGACGCGCGGGGAGCCAGGTGGCTCGAAGACGCTGGACGCGACATTCGTTACGGCTTGCGAGCTCTTCGCCGAAGCCCGGGCTTTGCGGTGGTCGCTGTCGTAACGCTCGCGCTTGGGATTGGAGCTACGACGACGATCTTCAGCGCCGTGAACGGTGTGCTAATGCGTCCGCTCCCCTACGAAAATCCCGGCCAGCTGGTGCGACTTCTCGGTCATACCGCGAGGACCAGCTTCGGAACGGTTGCTTATCTGGATGTGCTGGACTTTCGGTCCCAGAGCACTCTTCTGGAAGAGGCTGCCGCGTATGACGAGTGGACCGCCACGCTGACCGGCGGTGATGCACCGGAGCGCGTAGACGGCGCTTCTGTAACGAGCTCTTTCTTTCGGGTGTTGGGCGTACGACCCTGGCTGGGTCGATACTTCCGTCCTGAGGAGGACAGCGTCGGGCACGATCCTGTAGTTGTGCTCAGCCACGGTCTATGGACTCGTCGGTTCGGCACGGATCGCGACATCGTTGGACAGCAGATACCGATCAACGGAACACAATACAGAGTTGTCGGGATCACACCCCCGGATTTCGAGGACCCGTCGCTCACCGATGCAGGAAGCCAGCCTCCGCAGCTGTGGAGAGTCACGCCTCCATACTTCAATCCGAAGGATTCGGATCGCAGCTCGACCGCTTTTGCCGCCGTTGCAAGGCTTCGAAACGGGGTCGAGGTAAATGCCGCACGCACTGAGCTTTCCGCCATTGCCTCCCGGCTCGCGCTGCAGTACCCCGAGGCCAACTCGGGAAGGGGGGTTCGCGTTGTGACACTCAAGGATCAGATCACGGCTCCCGTGCGTGATTCTCTGCTCCTCCTGCTCGTAGCGACTGGGTTACTCGTGTTGATAGCCTGCGTGAACATCGCCAATCTCATGCTGGCTCGCGCTTCAGGCCGTGCGCGGGAGATGGCGCTCCGAACAGCTCTCGGCGCGGGTCGAGGCCGTCTTGCACGGCAGCTCCTGTCAGAGTCTCTCGTGCTGGCTGCGATAGGAGGAGCCCTCGGCATTCTCCTGGCATACTGGTCGTCTGCGGCGATTGTGGCTGTCGCGGGAGAATCGCTTGCCCGCTCTGCGCAAATCAGAATCGACGGTCGCGTGCTCGGATTTGCACTCATGGCGACCCTCCTCACCGGCCTCGGCTTCGGCCTGCTACCCGCCATGCAGACCTCCCTGACAAACGCGCACTCGGCTCTCAAGGAAGGTTCGCGTGGATCAGCGGGACGTGCCGCCAATCGCTTTCGGAACACGCTTGTCGCAGTGCAGGTCGCCATTTCGGTCGTGCTACTGGCATCTGCTGGATTGCTGCTTCGCAGCCTGTGGTCGCTCGAGAGTGTCGACCCTGGTTTCCGGGCGGCAGGGGTGCTAACGCTCCAGGTGGACCCTTCTGGACCGAAGTACGCGTCCGATACAGCGGTGGAACAGCTCTACTCGCGAGCTCTTGACCAATTGAGCGGACTGCCCGGAGTGCAAAGCGTCGGCACAGTGGACATTCTTCCGATGAGCGGCGGCTTTAATGGGATGGGAGTCGTTTTCCTGGATCGCCCGGCGCCCAAACCAGCGGAGGAGCCGTCGGTGGAAACGCGAGCCGTATCGCCGAACCTCTTCACCACACTCGGTATTCCCCTCCGGCGGGGACGGGCGTTCTCGGACGACGACCGCTCTGGCGCCCCGAACGTCGCCATCGTTGATGAAGCAATGGCTCGCCGCTTCTGGCCGGGTCAGGATCCGATCGGAAAGCGAATCGCGGTCTTCAATCGCACCGAGTGGGAGGTAGTTGGGGTTGTTGGCTCGGTGCGGCAATTCACACTGGATCAATCACCGGCCGCGACTCTTTATCTGCCTCGTGTGCAGGTGCAGGAATTCATTGGTGGTAGCGCCATCATCGTACTGCGAACGGCAGGAAACCCGGAGACGCTTACGGCGCCCGCGCGCTCAACGCTCAAAGACGTCGCACCCGATGTAGCGGTAAGCTCCATCCAGCCGATAGATCGAGTTGTCGGAGCGACACTCCTTTCTCAGCGGCTGCGCACGTTTCTTCTCTCGGTCTTCGCCGCGATCGCCTTTGTGATTGGGGTGGTCGGGATCTACGGCGTAGTCGCATACGGGGTCAGCCGCCGCATGGCAGAGTTCGGAATTCGAATCGCGCTTGGTGCGCAGCGTAATCAGATCGTACGGCTGGTGATGCTGCAGAGCATGCGACCTACGCTCGCCGGCATGGCGGTCGGGGTCGTCGTCGCATTCGTTGCCGGGCGTGCGCTAACCGGACTTCTCTACGGTGTTTCAGCCGTTGATCCGGTAACCTACGCCGGTGCCGTGCTCGGCCTCGGCGCTGCTGCGGCTGTAGCCGCCTATGTACCTGCCAGGCGAGCAACCCAGGCTGATCCGATTGTAGCGCTCAAGAGCGAGTAGTAGTGCAGGCCGGTAGTCGTTTGACTACCGGCACCCCATAGCGTCAATTCCCTCGCGGCCATGCCGAGCTCGCTGCATGGCATTCGTATCTATCCAACGAATGCGAGGTTTTAGATGCGCACACGCCGCTGGTTCCATACTGCCATCGCTCTTTGCACGCTCTCGGGAGCAGCGAGCTCGCAGCCTGCCGATTCTCCCCTCCGCTTCGCCATTACTTACCCAGCGAGCCGAAGCTCAACGCCGATAGACGGACGGCTGCTCCTGCTTATTTCCAGCGACACGAGCGCCGAGCCTCGCTTTCAGATCTCCGACGCGCCCACCACGCAGCTCGTCTTCGGGGTCGACGTTGAGAACTGGCGCGGCGGTGAAGAGCGTATCATCGACGCGCGCGCCTTTGGCTACCCCCTGCGGTCGTCATCCGAGCTGCCCAGGGGAAGCTACCGCGTGCAGGCGCTCATCAATCGCTATGAGACGTTTCGCCGGAGCGATGGACACACCGTAAAGCTCCCGCCAGATCGATGGGAGGGG
>JACMME010000335.1 GCA_014379205.1 Gemmatimonadaceae bacterium | reverse complement strand
GCCGTTCCCCAGGTAAATCCCATCATCAGCGCGCTCGCAGTGGCGACGTGCCGCGGGGCATACTCCTGCGCGGCTACGACAGCGACGGGGAGATTTGCGTTCACTACCGCGCCAACCACCGCCATGAGCGGGTAGTACCACCACTGCTCGGGACGCGAGTAAACGAGCGCGATGAATAGTGGAATGGTGATCAGGATGCTCGACCGCAAAACCACCGTGCGGCCGATGCGATCGGAGAGTCTTCCTCCTGCAATGCCGCCAAGAGCGGAAGCGACGCTGAACACGGCCAGACTTGGTCCGATATGCTGAGCTTGTCCACGCGCGGTCAGTACGAAGCCGAGCAATCCCTGGTACGAGACCGTGGACAGCGAGCGCAAAACACCGGTTGCCCAGAGTGTGCGGATGGGTCCGCGCCATAGCTCCAGATACTCGGCTGGCCGCCGCGTGGCACCGGTGGCAGCGCTGTCGGGTGTGATCATGTACGAGGCCAAACCGACCGCGAATCCGATTGGCATCAGGTAGGGAAGCGAGTGTATGCCGAGGGCAGTCGCCGCGAGCGGTCCGGCCGCCAGCCCCACCGTGCCCCCGCCTGAGAAGAGCGCGGCAAACAAGCCTCGCTGGTTTGCTCGCGAGCCCATCGCGACATACGCCGCGCCGGAGGGATGAAAAATGGCACTGCCGATACCGGCGAGGGCAATGAGCAAGCCAAGCGCGGCGAAGCTGGGCGCGTATCCCATCATGGTCATGCCGACGGCGGCGAGCACGGGGCCGAGGGCGGCCAAAAGGCGGCGTCCGAACCGGTCACCGATGAGCCCTGTGAAGGGCTGGAGCATGGAGCCTACGAACGCCAGGATGGCAACCAGCACCGCCGTGCGTGCGATACTTATCCCGTACGTTGCCTGAATTTCGGGAAGAACGGGTGTCAGCATCGCCGTGAACGAGTCGTTCACGAAGTGTGACAGTGTCACAATGCCAAGAATTGCGGCGCCAGCCGGCGCAACCTTGATGGTGTCAGGCCTCGTTGCCATTGTGCCAAAAGTAATGGACTGGCCTTCGGCCGGCTTGTGTTGTGCGGGCGCTCGATTCTTCTCGCTATGCGGACCGTTCAAGCTGGCGGGTACATTGGCCGTGACGTAAGTTCGGGCGACACTTCCCGGCTTCCTCTGAGAACAGCGGTCGCACCCGCTTGAGCCCATTTTTACCCCCCGCATGAACGAAAGCTCGGGACCAGATTCCGCAGTCTCCGCGACGCGAGTACCGCTGACTTTTCCGTTCGCGCTTGCCGTCTGGCTTGCTGTCATCGCAGCGGTACTGGAGTTGGCATACCGCACCGCCGGATTCATCTGGTTTGGACAGATGTTTCGCGCGGGGCTCGATGCTATCTGGATGGTACCGATCTCGAACCTGATCTGGTTCGGAGCGACGGCAGCTGTGCTGGCATTCGGGATACGGCGATGGCCGCAACGTGTATCTCCGCAGATCGTCCTGACGGTTCTTGGCTTTGTCCTCTTCGCGGGCCTTGCCTGGCTCAACCCCAGCATTCACAAGAAGGCAGCAACCATTCTGGCGCTGGGTATCGCGGTTCAGGCTGGACGCATGGCGGCACCGCGTTTTAGCGCAATCGACAGATGGGTCAGGAAATCTTTTTGGTGGCCAATCGGCGCAATGATCGTTGCACTTATCGGCGTCAACGGTGGCCGTTGGGGTTTGGAACGGTCGCGCATCGCGTCGCTGCAGGAGCAGGCTTCCAGCGGTCCGACAAGCGTATTGTTGCTGGTTCTCGATACGGTTCGTGCATTCAACCTGGGCTTGTATGGGTACGACAAGCAAACAACTCCAAACCTGGGACGTTGGGCGCTGCAAGGGGTGCGTTTCGACCGCGCCTTCGTCACCGCGCCGTGGACGTTTCCATCCCACGCCGCCATGTTCACCGGGCGCTTCCCGTTTGAAATGCGCATGGCGGGGCTGCATGATGTTGGCTGGAAACATCGCCTGTCGAAGGAGAGCCCGACCCTCGCGGAGGTGCTATCCGCGAACGGCTACGCCACTGGCGGATTCGTTGGAAACCTGGCGTATACCTCGTGGGAATACGGTTTCAATAGAGGATTTATCCACTACGAGGATTACAAGGTCACGCTGCAAACATTTCTCTCGAGCTCGATTATTGGCCGTCGCATCACCGAGCCAGCAAGCATAAGACGCCTTATGGGATCGCCTGCTGGCCTGAACCGCAGATCGGTAACCCAGATCAACGAGAGTGTTTTCTCATGGCTGGAAGGCGTGAAGGGCCGGCCTTTCTTTGTGTTCGTCAACCTTTTCGATGCACACGGACCGCTCTTTCCCCCACCTCCGTTCGATACACTCTTCGGCCCGCGTAATCCTCGCACTTTTGTCAGCAGTGACCTCGAGTTTGGCGAGGGAGCGGCCGAAACACGCGAGCGCATGTCCAGCTACGATGGAGCGATCGCTTTCATGGACCAGGAGATCGATCTCCTTTTAAAGAAGATGCAGCAGCGCGGGCTTCTCGATAATACACTTGTGATTGTAACTTCCGATCATGGGGAGCACTGGGGAGAACACAATCGCTTCTCCCATGGGAACAGCTTCTATCGGCAATTGCTCCAGGTACCACTCGTTTTCTGGCACGCGTCACGTTTTCCCGCGGGAACTGTAGTCAAGGAACCGGTCAGCCTGCGCGACCTTCCATCGACGATTCTCGAGATAACTGGTGTGCCAAACAGCGGCAGGTTACTCGGCACGTCACTTACGCGGCACATCGATGCACCTGAGTCTTCCTGGCAGGGTGAGCCGCACTCGATGTCGCCGATTGTGGCATCGACAGCGCGCCTGGATATCACGAAAAGTGTATCGGTCATCGCACGCGGGATGCATTACGTTAGAGCCGCCGGAAAGGAGGAGCTGTACGACCTCGAGAACGACCCGTTCGACACGCTGAACCTGGTGGCAACGCCAGTCGGTCTCGCTGCGCTTCCCGCTTTTCGATTCACCGTGGATTCGATCAAGAAGTCCGGCAATACCAGGTCAGGCGTCATGACTTCGCGTGTGGCATTTCCGTAGCTGAGCCACCAGATGAAACTCCGCGAGAGGAAACTTCAGCAAGGCCTCCCGCCAGTCCCGTTTTTTCAAAGTCTTCCCAATAACAAAGTGGTGCCATCCATGTTTCACCCAATCCTCTTCGAAGCGCGCACGGCTATCCTCCGCGCCGCGGCGATTTGCACCGTTATCCTCGCGGTCTCGCAAAAAGTCAACGCACAGGACACTACCCGTGCCGACAGCGCGGCGAAGACTGGCAAGCAAAAAGATCTCCCACTCAAGTCCGCTCGCTCCGTGAAGTTCACAACGGACGAGGGAACGTGGCTTTCGCTCGATGTCTCACCCGATGCTCGCACCATCGTTTTTGAGATGGTTGGAGACCTGTACACGCTGCCCATTGCGGGTGGGACGGCCAAGCGAATAACCGACGGCATGGCCTTCGATGCTCAGCCGAGATATTCGCCAGACGGCAAGCAGATCGTCTTCGTGAGCGATCGCAACGGCTCCGAAAATATCTGGGTGGTTGACAGCGATGGGAAGAATGCGCGCGGCCTCACCAAGATGGAGAAGACCCAATTCGTCTCTCCGGAATGGACGCCCGACGGCAGGTACATCGCTGTCTCCCGCAATGCCGCGCAGTGGGCCCCCGTTTACGATCTGTATCTGTACCACAAGGACGGTGGCTCTGGCGTGAAGATGACCAACACCTCGACGCCTTCGGGTCCGCCCAATCCCCTGACGGCGCCTACGCCGAACAACTACATCGGCGCGGCGTTCGGCAAGGACTCGCGCTTCGTGTATGCGTCCACCAGACAGGGCGCCGGTGGCTACAACCAGACGAACTTTGGCTGGCAGATCTCCGTGTACGACCGTGAGACCGGCCAGACGTTCGCGCGCACGAATACCCTTGGCGGCGCAATGCGCCCAATCGTCAGCCCCGATGGACGGTATCTCGTTTACGCCACGCGAGCTGACAGCGTGACGTCGCTCCGCCTTCGTGACATCCCCAGCGGCGAGGAAACGTGGCTCGCGCGTAATGTGCAGCGCGACGATCAGGAGTCGCGCTTTACCCGCGACCTCATGCCCGGCTCGGCGTTCACCCCCGACTCCAGGGCGCTCATCACGTCGTACGGCGGAAAGCTGTGGCGTCTCGAGATTCCATCCGGACGTGCCAGCGCCATCCCGTTCACAGCCGAGGTGGATCAGAGCCTGGGAGCGCTCGTGAAGTCCGAGTACAAGCTCAACGATTCCACCCTGACCGTGCAGCAGATCCGGGGCGCGCGTCCGTCGCCCGATGGGAAGCGTCTGGCTTTCACAGCGCTCGACAAGATCTGGGTAATGGAGCTCCCCAAAGGTGCGCCGCGGCGGCTAACCAATTCCGATCGTGCTACGGGCGAGCATTCACCGGTGTGGTCTCCGGACGGGCAGTACGTGGCGTACGTGACGTGGGCTGAAGAAGGCGGCGACGTATATCGTGCGCGCTGTACAGCGCCTTTGTGCGGCGGCAACTCGCGCGGGCGGGCGAGCGCGCAGCCCGAGCGGCTCACGCGGCAAAGTGCGTTCTATGAGAAGCTCAACTATACGCCCGACGGCAGTCGCCTGGTCGTAGCCCGCGGGCCCCGGCAGCGTCGCGTCGAGCACGACGAATTTGCCGGCGGCGACCCCGCGGCCGCAGGCGTCGAGCTTGTCTGGCTACCCGCCACCGGTGGCGACGTCAAAACAATCACACCGCTGACGGCCTACGGTTATCCGCATTTCGCGCGAGACAGCGAGCGCATCTATATCTATAATTTCCGCGATGGTCTGGTTTCGATGCGCTTCGACGGCACAGACCGGAAGCCGATTCTCAAGGTGACGGGCTACGTCGAGGCACGAGCTCAGAATCCATTCCCCACGCCGGCGGACGAGGTGCTCATCTCCCCCGATGGCGACCGCGCGCTGGTTGAGACAGGCAATCACATCTACATCGTCTCCATTCCGCAGGTCGGCGGCCAGGCGCCAACGGTCTCCGTCGCGAATCCGTCGGCTGCATCCGTTCCGGTGCGCCGTCTCACTCGCATTGGTGGTGATTTTTCCGGCTGGGTGCGAGAAGGGAGTCGCGTCCACTACTCCATCGGGCATTCGTACTTCACCTACGATCTCACCCGGGCAGATTCCATGATCCGGGACTCCACGACGAAGGCGGACTCGGTGAAGGAGGCCGGTGGCGCGAAGGCTGGTGGCGACACTGCCCGTATACGCGTGGCCGCGCGCGACAGCGCTCAGACCGACACGGCGAAAACCGCCAGGAAACCGACGGAGAATGTGGCGCTCGCCGGGAAGGATTCCGCGAAAGCCGCGCAAGCCGATACGGCCAAGAAATCCAAACCCGCTTATGAGCCCGACCGCATCGACGTTCTGATAAGCGTGCAGCGCGATCGTCCCAAGGGGACCGTCGTACTCCGCGGCGCGCGCATCATAACGATGAAAGGGGATGAGGTGATCGAGAATGGAGATGTGGTCGTCACCGACAATCGCATTGCCGCCGTCGGCGCGCGTGGCTCGGTGACAATTCCCGCGGGTGCGCGCGAGATCGACATGGCGGGGAAGACGATCCTTCCTGGCTGGATCGACATTCACGCGCACATGTGGCCGCCTTTCGGAATCCATCGCACGCAGGTTTGGGAGTACCTGGCCAACATGGCGTATGGCGTGACCACGACGCGGGATCCGCAAACCGCCACGACCGACGTGCTCTCCTACGGCGATCTGGTTGAAACTGGTGACATGATTGGCCCGCGAGTCTTTTCGACGGGACCGGGCGTGTTCTGGAGCGACGACATCAAGAGCCTGGAAGACGCGCGCGACGTGCTGCACCGGTACACCGACTTCTACAACATTCACACGATCAAGCAATACATGGTGGGAGACCGGAAGGTGCGGCAGTGGGTGATCATGGCGTCCAAGGAGCTTGGTCTCACACCCACGCTCGAGGGCGGGCTGGATTTCAAGAAGAATCTCACGGAGGCAATCGACGGATACGCTGGGAGCGAACATTCCTATCCGATCGCACCGTTGTACAAGGATAACGTTCAGCTGCTTGCCCAGAGCGGCATCACCTACACCCCAACACTGCTGGTGCAATACGGTGGGCCATGGGCCGAGAACTACTGGTACCAGCGCCAGGACATTCTCAAGGATGCGAAGCTACGCCGGTTTACACCGCAAACGGAGCTCATCCGGCGCGCTTACCGCCGCCCGGGCTGGTGGCACGACAGCCAGTATTCTTTCGCACTCCAGGCCGAGCAGGCGAAGAAGATCGTGGAGGCGGGTGGCCGCGTAGGACTTGGCGGACACGGCCAGCTTCAGGGACTGGGTGTGCATTGGGAGCTGTGGTCCATCGCCAGCGGTGGAATGAAGCCGATGGACGTGCTTCGCGTGGGAACGGTCTTCGGAGCCGAGGCGATTGGTCTTGCCAAGGAGATCGGCTCGATTGAAGGCGGCAAGCTTGCCGACCTGCAAGTACTGGATGCGAACCCGCTCACGGATATCAAGAACACCAACACGGTGCGCTACGTGATGAAGAATGGACGGCTATACGATGCCGGCACCATGGCCGAGATGTGGCCCCGCCAAAGAGAGCTTGCACGCCCGTGGTGGTGGGACCGCGAGACCGCCGTGGAAAACGGAGGCCCGCGCATCCCCGATAGCAGGCCGTAGGAAGGCGAGAACAGCAGGCGGTAAACCGAACACCAAACACCGCGCAGTACCAACCGAGCACCGAGCACCGCGCAGTACCAACCGAACACCGAACACCGAACACCGGGCACCAGGCACCACACTCGTTGCGATTCGAACTCAACCAGGAGCATCCAGATGCCCCGCTGCGACACCTGCGGCAACAGCTATGACAAATCGTTCACTGTGACGATGCAGGGTAAAACGAACACCTTCGACTCCTTCGAGTGCGCTATCCATATGCTCGCCCCTTCCTGCTCGCATTGCGGGTGCAAAATCATGGGACATGGCGTCGAGAAGGCAGGCACTTTCTACTGTTGCGTTCATTGCGCCGAAAAGGAGGGAGTGCACGGGCTTGAGGATCGAGTTTGATAGGGGGCATCTGGAAGAGAGTGGCGCCAGGTTCCAGCCGCCACGAGTGAGGTGCCCGGTGTAACTGATCGGTGCCCGGTGTTCGGTGCCCGGTGTTCGGTTGGTACTGCGCGGTGACCGGTGCTCGGTTAACAGCCAGGTGCTCGGTGTGCGGTTGTGCAAGCGTGTACCAAGTGCTCGGTAGGGAAGTGGCGGAATCCAGCTCACCTTCCTTCCAGTCATTCTTTCGAGCGTGGGAGTTGTGATTCCTTTGAGACATCACCGCGTTTCGTGAAATCGACCGTTTAAGGTGTCACGTTTTGTCGTCTTTCTCGCTTCGCTTCTCGCCTGTTCGGGTCAAAGTCATTCATCCAAAGAGATGAACGCGGAGCGCTCGGCGAATCTGAGCTTTCTCGCCCTTGGTGACTCGTATACGATTGGCGAGGGCGTTGCGCGGGAGGAGCGCTGGCCCGAACAGCTCGCCGTTCTCGCACGGGCTCAGGACGTACCGCTCGGCGATCCACTCATCATTGCGCGAACCGGTTGGACCACCGACGAGCTATCGGCTGCGATCGATTCCGCCAATCCACAGGGTCCATTTGCACTCGTCACGCTTCTAATCGGTGTCAACAATCAGTACCGCGGCCGAGATGCGGATGAGTATCGTGGGCAGTTCCGGGCGCTGCTGGCGCGCGCGGTTGGATTTGCGGGCGGCGACGCACGCCACGTCGTCGTCCTCTCCATTCCGGACTGGGGAGTCACTCCATTCGCTGAGGGGCGTGACCGACGTGGCATCTCGGCCGCGATCGAGAGTTACAACGCAATCGGCAGGGAAGAGACAGCGCGTGCGGGCGGGAGATTCGTCGATGTCACCGCAGCCTCCAAGCGAGCCGAATTGGATCGCTCGCTCCTTGCCGCGGACGGATTGCATCCTTCCGGCAAGATGTACTCTGAATGGGCTCGGCTGGCGCTGATCGAGATTGTTGCGGCGCTGGGAACGCCAGGTAGATCCGGGTTTCCATGAGGAAGCCATCGCGCGCTCTTGAATACCTCTGATCCATCCGACAGTGAAGAACAGGCCGGGCATCAAGACGGGAAGGTTATAACGGATGCTTTGGAAACAAGGGATCAAATGGACTGCTCCGTTGGTGGGGTGAGCTACATCGCCACACGAGCCGATCCGTATGATCCGTCGTTTCCGTAGCATG
>JACMME010000334.1 GCA_014379205.1 Gemmatimonadaceae bacterium | reverse complement strand
GGCAAGAAGATCGGAATGACCCAGATCTTCAACGAGGCGGGGCAGCAAATCCCCTGCACGGTCATCGAGGCGGCGCCGAATCCGGTGCTGCAGGTTACCAGCAAGGAGACTGCGGGCTTCGCGTCCGTGCAGCTCGGTTATGGAGAACAGCGTCTTGGCCGCGAAAGCAAGAAAGGCGAGAGAAATCCCAAGGGTCGGCGCGCGAACAAGGCTGCGATCGGTCACGCAAAAAAGGCGGGGCTCGAGACGGTGCCCTACAGGCTTCGCAGCTTCAGGCTGGATGATGCTCAGGGAAAAAACCCCGAGATTCCGACGTACAATGTTGGAGACAGTATCAAGGTCGACATCTTCACACCGGGCGAGCGGGTCAAGGTAACCGGTACTTCGAAAGGCCGTGGTTTTCAGGGCGTCGTGAAGCGTTACGGGTTTGCCGGTGGCCCGAATACGCACGGCAATACCAAGCACAGGCGGCCTGGGTCGATTGGTCCTGGTACGGATCCGTCGCGCGTTATCAAGGGGAAAAAGATGCCGGGTCACTATGGCGCCGCGCGTCATACACAAACTGATCTCCGCGTCGAAAAGGTAGACACAGAGCGCAATCTTCTATATGTCCGCGGTTCGGTGGCTGGTCCCACGAATGGGCTGGTCCTCGTGCGGAAGCAGGACTGAGACATGGCTGAAACTGAAAGCAAGGACGCGCCGGCATACACGTCGCGCGGCACGGAACGCGAGAGGTTTACACTGCCCTCGGAAATGTTTGACGGCACGGTGAACATGCCGGTCATGCATCAGGCGGTTAAGGCCTACCTCGCGAACCAGCGGCAGGGTAACGCGGCCACGAAGATCAGGAAGTACGTCATAGGTGGCAATCAGAAGCCCTGGAAGCAGAAGGGCACTGGGCGGGCCCGCCAAGGCTCCATTCGCGCTCCTCAGTGGGTGGGCGGTGGGACGGTTTTCGGACCGATTCCGCGGTCGTATGCGCAGTATGTGCCCAAGCAAGTGCGCGCGCTCGCGCGCAAGAGTGCCTTCAATGCGCGCGCGAACGAGGGCGCCATCTACGTTGTGGATCTGCTGGATTTCTCGAAGCCGAAAACCGCCAGGCTCAAGGGTCTCGTTAACGCGCTCGGTCTCGGGGAGCGAAAAGTTCTGATTCTGACCGACGGTATCAAGCCAAACGTGTATCTGAGCGGACGGAACCTGCAGGCGGTTCAGGTAATGCCATTCGACGAAGTCTCCGCCTTTCACATTCTCTGGTCAGAAGCGGTGTTGGTGGAATCATCCGCGATTGGCGACCCGTTGGCACCGACGGATGAGAAAGAGCCGGAAGACAAGCCCAAGCGCGAACGTCAGGCTCCGAAGAGGCCGGCCGCGAAGGTAGCCGCGAAGAAAACAAGCGCCGCCAAGCGTGCCGACAAGAAGGCATCGCCGAGCAAGGCAGCGACCAAGAAGGCCGGTAAGAAAACCGCGAAGAAGGCGGCGAAAAAGTCGGCGACAAAAAAGAGTGCTACGAAGAAGACTTCCGCCAAGAAGAGCGCTACGAAGAAGACGGCCGGGAAATCCGCGGCCAAGAAGAGCAGCGGCCGCAAGAAGGGAGGCAAGTAAACCATGCCGACGATGTTTCGAACCGTGGTTCGCCCGATCATTACGGAGAAAAGCTCCGCGGCGTACCAGGACCGCGGTGAGTATCACTTTGAAGTGCATCCGGATGCGACCAAGCCCGCCATACGCGAGGCCATCGAGCAGCTTTTCGGCGTGAAAGTTACTGGAGTGTGGACGTCGAATCAGCGCGGAAAGACGAAGCGTGTTGGGAAGAGCGTTGGACGCAGGGCGAACTGGAAGAAGGCGATCGTCACGCTGGCTGAAGGTGACAAGCTCGACATTTTCGAGGGTTAAGGCACATGGGTATTCGTCAGTTCAAGCCTGTTACCAAGGGAACCCGGTTTCGCTCGGTGTCCGATTTCGCCGAGATAACGCGGTCTACTTCGGAGAAGTCGCTCACGAGGCCGCTCAACAAGAGCGGGGGTCGCGACAACCATGGCCACATCTCGATGCGCCGCATCGGTGGTGGACACAAACGGAACTACCGGATAATCGATTTCAAGCGCGACAAGTTCGACATGCCGGCGACTGTGCGAGAGATCGAATACGACCCGAACCGCTCGGCGCGCATCGCGCTTGTGGAGTACGAGGATGGCGAGAAGCGCTACATCCTGCACGCGAAAGGTTTGCGACAGGGTGATGTGGTGGTATCGGGCCCGGGCTCCGATGTACGCCTGGGGAACACCCTGCCATTGCGGGAGATCCCACTTGGCACGGCGGTACACAATGTGGAGCTCAAGATCGGCAAGGGCGGACAGATGATACGCTCCGCCGGCTCGTCGGCGCAGGTGATGGCGAAAGAGGGAGACTACGTCACGCTCAAGCTTCGCTCCACTGAAGTGCGCCTGGTGCATGGCAACTGCCTTGCAACCATCGGCGAGGTGGGCAACTCGGAGCACGAACTTCAGAGCCACGGCAAGGCGGGGAAATCACGCTGGCTCGGGAAGCGTCCGAAAGTGCGCGGCGAAGTCATGAACCCAGTAGACCACCCGCACGGCGGCCGTACGCGCGGCGGCCGAAATGTGGTGAGTCCGTGGGGGAAGAAAGAAGGCGTTAAGACTCGCAACAAGAAGAAGTCATCGCAGCGCCTGATAGTCCGCGGCAGGAAGCGCGGAAAGGCAACGCAGTAGAAAAAGCGGGAGTGGGGGTTAGGGGATGGGGAGTAATATCTCCACTCCCCATCCCCAATCCCCCACTCCCTGGTATCACGTTCCACGGATCACGGATTAAACAATGGCACGCAGCGTAAAAAAAGGTCCTTTCGTTCAGGAAGCGCTCCTCAAGAAGGTTAGAGCGATGAGCGAGCGCAACGAGAAGCGCGTCATGAAGACGTGGTCTCGTGCGAGCACCGTGACGCCTGAATTCGTCGGGCACACATTCGCGGTGCACAACGGCAACAAGTTCATCCCGGTGTACGTGACGGAAAACATGGTGGGACACAAGCTGGGAGAGTTCGCACCGACGCGCCTGTTCCGCGGTCACGCGGGCAAGGCGGTGGACAAGAAGGCGTCTGCCGCGCCGGCCGCGCCGCCGAAGGGAGGAAAGTAAGAATGCCTGATGTACGCGCCATCCAGCGTGCGACGCGCCAATCGCCGTACAAGATGCGGCTCGTAATGGATCAGATTCGTGGCAAAGACGTGAACGAGGCGCTCGCGCTGCTCATGTTCTCGAAGAAGCACGCGGCGAAACAGATCGAGAAGGTTCTGAAATCGGCCGTCGCCAATGCGGAATTCAAGGCGAGGGAGTCGGGTGATGCGGTCGATCTCGACCGCCTCTACATCAAGCACGCCGTCGTCAACGAGGGACCGAAGCTCAAGCGGTTCATGCCGGCCGCCATGGGACGGGCGACACCTATCAGGAAGAGAACCAGCCACGTCGACATCGTGGTCGCGGAGAGAGACTAACGCATGGGACAGAAAACAAATCCGATCGGTTTCAGGCTTGGAATCAGCCGGCAGCACCGCTCGCGCTGGTATGCGAACCGTGACTTCCCGGCCCTTCTAAAGGAAGACGAGCTCCTACGGAAGTATCTCAAGGCGCGGCTTGGCCATGCGGCAATCGCCGACATCCACATCGAGCGCAAGCCCGGCAAGGTGGTTGTCACCGTTCATACTGGCAGGCCCGGTGTGGTAATCGGAAAGAAGGGTGCCGAGGTAGACAAGCTCCGCGATGAGCTGACTCAGCTCACTGGCAAGGAAGTCGGCATAAACGTGGAAGAGATCAAGCGTCCCGAGCTCGACGCGCAGCTGGTGGGCGACCAGATCGCGCATCAGTTGGCGCAGCGCATTTCATTCCGCCGCGCGATGAAGCGAGCGGTGCAAAGCGCAATGCGCATGGGCGCACAGGGCATAAAGATCAAATGCGGCGGGCGGCTGGGTGGCGCCGAGATCGCGAGAGTTGAAGGTTATCACGAAGGCCGCGTCCCGCTGCACACGTTGCGCGCGAACATCGACTACGCAACCTCAACCGCGAAGACCACTTTCGGCACGATTGGAGTGAAGGTGTGGATCTTCAAGGGTGAGGAGCCGGTCGGGCGTCGCGGCACTTACTCGACGGGCGTGTAAGGAGCTAGAGCGATGCTGAGTCCAAAGCGGGTCAAGTTCCGGAAGATGTTCAAGGGGCGCATGAAGGGTCTCGCGACTCGCGGCGCCACGGTGTCCTTCGGTCAGTACGGCTTGCAGGCACTGGAGCCTGGCTGGGTGTCCAATCGCCAGATCGAGGCGGCGCGCGTTGCTCTCACGCGCCACATCAAGCGCGGCGGAAAGGTGTGGATACGGATATTTCCGGACAAGCCGATCACCAAGAAGCCAGCCGAAACGCGCATGGGCAAGGGTAAGGGATCACCGGAGGGTTGGGTGGCCGTGGTCAAGCCCGGGCGCATCATGTTCGAGCTCGAAGGTGTGGATCGCGTGACTGCCGAGAAGGCAATGGGATTGGCGGCAGCGAAGCTGAGCGTCAAGAGCAAGTTCGTCGCCCGCGAGGAGGCGCATACCGATGCAAGCTGAAGATGTTCGTGAACTGAGCGACGATGAAATCACCGCGCGAGTTGCGGAGCTGGAGGAGGAACGTTTTCGGTTGAAGTTCAGAAGCGCGACCGAAGTGCTGGAGCAACCGCTCCGTTTCCGTTCTATCCGCAAGGACATAGCCCGATTGAAGACGATCCTTCGCGAGCGGATGCTCGCCGCGAGCAAGTAAGGAGCGAGAATCCAGATGGCCGAGATGCAGAATACAGAGAGCAGAGTCAGCGATCGCCGCGCGCGGAAGACACGCGAGGGATTGGTGGTCAGCGACAAGATGGAGAAAACCGTAGTGGTGGCGATCGAACGCAGGTTTGCGCACCCACTGTACGGGAAGATGGTCACTCGCACGACGCGTCTGAAAGCGCATGACGAGGAAAATTCGGCGAAGACCGGCGACCGCGTGCGAATAATGGAAACACGACCGCTCTCAAAGCAGAAGCGGTGGCGCGTGGTCGAGATCGTCGACCGTGCGAGGTAAGGGAGACTCGCCATGATCCAGCAGGAATCGATGGTTAAGGTCGCGGACAATTCGGGCGCGAAGACGGCCCTCGTAATCCGCGTTCTGGGCGGCACCAGACGGAGATATGCCGGTCTGGGTGACACGGTTATCATAGCCGTCAAGAATGCGCTGCCTAATGGCACCGTGAAGAAGTCGGAGGTCGCGCGAGCCGTAGTCGTGAGGACCGCGAAGGAGACGCGGCGCAAGGACGGCAGCTACATCCGGTTCGACGAGAACGCGGTAGTGATCATAAATGACGCTGGTGAGCCGCGCGCGACGCGCATCTTCGGCCCCGTGGCGCGCGAGCTCCGCGAAAAGAAGTTCATGAAGATCGTTTCGCTTGCTCCGGAGGTGCTCTGACATGCGCGCTCTGAGATTTCGCTCCAAGGAGCGGCTAAAGAATTCGGTACGTCACGCCAAGAACGTGGAGCGCGTGAAGTTCCGGGTGGTGAAGGGAGACACCGTTCGCGTCATGCGTGGCGAGGACAAGGGAAAGGAGGGGAAGATTCTCCGGGTTTATCCGAAGACGGGGCGCATCGTTGTGGATGGGGTGAACATCGTCAAGCGCCATCGGAAGGCACGTCGCGCGGAGGAACAGAGCGCCATTATCGATTTCGCGGCGCCCATTCACGCGTCAAACGTGATGCTGCTCGACCCCAAGTCGGGTGAGCCAACACGCTCGCGTGCGCGAATCGATGAGGACGGAACCAAGGAGCGCATAAGCGTCAAGAGCGGCGACGCGATCGCCTCCGCGCGCTGAGAGAGGACATAGATCATGGCAACCAAGCAGAAGCAGGAAACCAAGAAGGGTGGCGAGTCCAAGGGCGGCGCGAAACAGCAGGTCTCGCGGCGAGAGCACAAGAACTCGGCGTCGCCGGCGCCCGCTCCCCGACTTCGTGGATACTATGAAACGAAGGTTCGCGAGCGTCTCATGGGCGAGTTCGGTCTCGCCAACGTTCACGAAATTCCGAGGTTGGCAAAGATCGTGGTGAACGTCGGCCTGGGAGAGGCGCTCAAGCAGCCGAAGCTGCTCGACAGCATCGTCACCGAGCTGGAAGTCATCACGGGGCAGAGACCGGTGCGCACGAAGGCGAAGAAATCCATCGCGAACTTCGGTTTGCGCGAGGGTCAGGAGATAGGCGCGAGCGTCACGCTTCGTGGTGCCCGCATGTGGGAGTTTCTCGACCGGCTGTTCAATGTCGCGATGCCGCGAATTCGGGATTTCCGCGGAATCAACACTCGCGCGTTCGATGGGCGCGGCAACTTCTCGCTAGGCCTCAAGGAGCAGGTGATCTTCCCGGAGATCGACTACGACCAGGTGGAGCAGGTGCACGGGATGGATGTGACTTTTGTAACCACCACGAATCGCGACGACCACGCATTCGCTCTGCTTCGCGAGCTTGGAATGCCGTTCCGTGGTGAAATCAAGCCCGTAATTGTGAGTATCTAGCGCAACAATCCTGCGGCAGACGCCTGGAACCACTCTGGATCAGGCGCACAGTCCGCGCTTTTTGAACCGGTAACTGGAACCCAGCACCTCACTCGTTGAGGGCAGAACCACTGATTAGCGAGAGAAAAGAATGGCTCGGAAAGCAATGATCGAAAAAAGCAAGCGGAAGCCGAAGTTCGCGGTGCGGCAACACAATCGTTGCCAACGCTGCGGGAGGTCACGCGCGTTTCTGCGAAAATTCGGACTCTGCCGCATTTGCTTCCGTGATATGTCGCTCAACGGGTTCATCCCCGGTGTGCGCAAGGCGAGTTGGTGATGAAGCTGATAGCAGATGGCCGATGGTCTATCTCGATGCCATCAGCCATCAGCCAGGACTCCCGTTTCCCTTCCTGCACGTCCGCGATTCGCGGATACGATAGGAGATTGATTTAGAATGAGCATGACCGATCCGATTGCCGACATGTTGACGCGAATCCGCAATGCCTGCGGATCGAAGCACCGCCGCGTAGACATGCCGATTTCGAAAATGAAAGTGGAAATTGCCCGGCTGTTGATGGAGACCAACTTCATCCGCGACTTCAAGACTATCGACGGAGAAGACGGCCGGCCTGTCCTGAGGCTGTATCTCCGGTATGCGGCTGGAGACCAGCCGGTCATTCGTGATCTGAAACGGATTTCGACCCCAGGCCTGAGGAAATATGTGGGTGTCGGCGAGATCCCTCGTGTGCGAAACGGGCTTGGAGTAGCGATTCTGAGCACGTCGAAAGGACTCATGACTGACCGCCAGGCGCGTCAGGCCCGCACGGGTGGCGAGCTACTCGCGCTCGTCTGGTAAGGGAGACTTACAAATGTCGCGTATTGGAAGAAAGCCGGTCACGCTGCCAAAGGCGGTGACGGTCACGCTCGATGGCAACACGATTCGGGTAAAGGGACCGCGGGGGGAACTCACTCGCGCGCTGCACCCGGCGATGATAATCGGGATGGAAGATGGGACGCTTACAGTGACCCGTCCATCTGACGAGAATGAGCACAGAGCTCTGCATGGCCTGACGCGTTCGCTCATAGCGAACATGGTTGAGGGGGTCGAGAAGGGTTTCTCGCGCAACCTTGAGATTGTTGGAGTTGGTTACAAGGCGGAAACGCGTCCGTTCGGTCTGCAGCTCGCGCTGGGCTACTCGCATCCGATCGAGTATCGCGCGCCAAAGGGGATCAAGCTGACGGCCACTGCTCCGACTGCAATCACCATCGAGGGTGCGGACAAGGAAACGGTAGGGCAGGTGGCCGCGGAGATCCGCAGCCTGCGTCCACCGGAGCCATACAAGGGGAAAGGGATCAAGTATCAGGGTGAACAGGTCCGCCGAAAGGCAGGCAAGGCGGGAGGAAAGTAAATGAGATCGATTCATAAGCCACGCACGCGCGCCGAACGCCGCTACCAGCGGCATCTGCGGGTTCGCAAGAAGGTGGCGGGGAGCGCGGAACGTCCGCGTCTCGTCGTGCATCGCTCGCTGAAGCACATATACGCTCAGGTTGTTGATGATGCGACCGGGCGCACGCTGGCGGCTGCGTCCGACCTCACGATGGGTGAAGGCAAGAAGGGGGAGAAGTCGCTCGAGGTCGGAAAGCAAATCGCAGCCAGGGCGAAGGAAGCTGGAATTACGAGCGTGGTCTTCGACCGCGCTGGATATCGATATCACGGCCGCGTGAAGGCGGTGGCCGACGGAGCCCGCGAAGGCGGGTTGGAGTTCTAAAAATGGCAGAGAATCAGAATCCGGGCTCGTCCTCCACAGGTGGCCCCTCAGACGCTCCGCGAGCAGGTGGCGGGGGTGCTGGTGGCGGCGGTGGCAGCGGC
>JACMME010000333.1 GCA_014379205.1 Gemmatimonadaceae bacterium | reverse complement strand
TTAGCTGCTTCGACTAATCGCGGTGGCAAAGTCGGCGATGCCCAGTGCTATCTCCTGGATGCGGGCGGCCTGCTCCACTTCGCTCTTCAAGCGATGTCTCGTATCGCCAGTGATCCGCAGGCCGCGCATGCTCTGCTGGAGCTCGAGCAACTCCAGGGATAGGCGGGGTTATCTAATGCGACAAATCCCGATGTGTCAGGCTACGGTTTGCCGGTTGGGCAGCGGGGTAGCTGAAACTACTTCTGAGGCGCGCGCCGGGGTGGAACGCGCAACCAGGCGAGCTGGCATCTCCATTGGCATCGAGCCCAGATCCCTGGGAAGGCTGGTCGTATCAAGAGTAAAGCGCATGATGAGCAGATTCTTGAAGAACTCCCAACAGGTGGTAGCTCCGACATGCGAAAGGCCATTTCCCCGCATGCGAGCGAACACATTGACCTCAAAGACCCGCAGTCCCATGTAATGCGCCTTCACAAGCATCTCGGGATCGATCATCCAGTTCTTCGACGTGATGCCCATCGCAATAAGCACATCGCGCGGGAGAATACGGGGTGTCCCGTTGACGTCCAGGGACCCGAGCATCGGCCACAGCATCTTGCAAAATGAGTTGTAGCAAACCGAGATGATCCACCGAATGGTTCCATCCATGCGGAAGCGTCGCCGAACCTTGCCAAGTACTCTTTTCCGAGTCGATGCAACCGCGGTGTACAGGCGAACCACGTCTTCGGCGTCCACCTGACCGTCGGCGGCGATGAACCCCACCCACGCCGCCGTGGTGTGCGGGACACCGCTCATCACTCCGTGCCCGTATCCGACATTTTTCTCGACGTTCACAACGACCACCTGGGGATACTCCGCTGCGAGCTCCGCGAGCCGGACTGCGGTCTGATCCCTCGAGCCATTGTTGACAGTCACGAGCTGCAAATTATGTCCGGCCAATTCGAACGCTTCAATCAGCCGGGGCACCGTGTAGCCGATATTCTCTTCTTCATTGTAACACGGCATGATGAAGGAGACGTCCGGAACCGGGCGAATCGTGCGTTGCACACTGGAAAAGTGATCGATGCTCATCAACAGGCTCCGCGCTCAGGCAGTAACGGTGGGCGCGCCCCTGCTCGTCTCGCGCAGTCGTCCCAATAGACGATCCATCTCCGGCAAATTGGCTTCGTCCGATTCCAAAGCACTGATCGCTCGTTTGGCGTGCTCCAGAGTTTCCAGATGAATTGGCTGGTTATGGAACTTGGCAGTATAGATGTCCGGCGTGTCCAATCCTCGCTCGGTGTTGACGAAACGCTCCAACCACGGACGAGCGCCATCGGCGTCTCTTCGAAGATACAGGGTGAGGTAGTTGGCCCAATTCAGGATCGAGTGCTCCGGGACGTCCGGGTCGAGGACATCCTCTCCGAGATACGCCAGCGTTTCCAACAAGGGTGCGCGCAGCGTTGGGCCGGTGGTATTCGCAAGCTGCTCCCGAAGAGCTCCAATGGGGCGCTTTCCGAGAATGTACGGCTTGGAGGGAAGGAAGCCGCACAATGGAAAGAAGCGAATGTCGCAGCTCACGCGTCTGCACGGACCACCCTTTCCGCTGGAGTGGAGGACAAGAGAGTTGAAGATGACCGCTGACCCGTACTTCGCCGGGATGCTTACCGGTGTACCGAACTGTTGCAGCCACGGATCCTCGAGTGGGACCCACTGATTGCAAAGCATTCCGTGACGGTGCGACCCCGGATAAAGATCCAGATTCCAGTCGGGGGACGTGTTTTGTGCCACCCAAAGCGTGATTTGAGCCGGGCTTGTGGGAATTCGCGCACCGGTAAAATCCTGGTGGATGAGATACTGTCCCTGCACTTCCTTGTAGCCCTGAACACCACCGCCCTGCGCCACCGCAACCGCGTCTCCGCCTTTCACTTGCGCGTGGAAGTTGCTACTGACATGCAGCGCCGGCCCAACCAGCCGCATCAACACCGGACCAAGGGTCGCCAGAAGACTCTCGGCTAACTCCGGCGTGGTGTCGATCCTCGAAAGATTCTGTCGGACAGCTTCCGGAAGCACCACCGGAGCGCTGAAGGGATCGAGAAACTCCTTCATCTCGGTGTCCGCAATACCGATGGCGCGCGCCAGCATGGGGGTGAATAGCGGAGTTACAGTGTCCTCCAGGCCGTCGAGGACCAGAAACCCTTCCTCATCGAAATGTTTAGCGGCTGCCTCGAGTCGGGACGCAGAACCGGTCAGGTCGAGCAGGTTGAATCGCATCAAGCCTCCAGCTTTTGCGCGATGTACTCGGTCCTCACGCGCCAGTCGTGGGAGAGTATGGGCCCATTGCCGCGGGCAGACGGGGATGAAACGCAAATGACGAGCCCGAGTATGAAGCGGAATCAGCGTTCTGGCAAGCGGTAACCAGGCGGATTGCAGCGACGGTTGTGGCGACCTGGCATCACTGTCACAGCGGCGCGGTTCCGCCCTTTCGCTCACTTCGACTTGTCATTCACACTCGCCTCCTGAGCGCCGAGTTGAGCTCATCGGTGGCAACACACCTGTTTATGGTGCCTCAAGTGTGATGCACCGCGCCCAAAGCGTAATCAGTACACGGTGCCCACGCGTCTCGGATGTGCCACGCGCGCGTCACACAAGCTGAGTACAAGCGGCGTTGGGGATATCTGTTCCGCTAGTGCCGTTCCGGTAAAGCAGCGGCCAGTTCAGCGCGTTGAGGGCAGTTCGAGAGAGCCGATCACGAACGCATCAAGAAATTCGCGGGCCCAGGGTGAGGACTCGAGTTTTCCGGCGCCAAGTGGATATGCCTGCGATAGGGCGTCTGTGTTGGCGAGCACCACGAAGGTGAGATCGCGTTCCGGTACCTTGATGATGAGCGATGAGTTTGCGGTCCACAGGCCGTAGTGCCAGATAATCCGTACTCCCTTGTACCTTGTCGAAAACCAGCCAAGCGCGTACGGAAGCGAAGTGCCTGTTGGATCTACAGTCGGCGTGTACGCAAGAACTCTGGTCTCCGGGCGCAACAAGGCGCCGCGGTCCAGCGCCATCGAGAATAAAGCCACGTCGACCGCGGACGCGGTGAGGCCTGCCGCACTTCCGAAATACGAAGGATAGGAAGTCGGATTGTACTTGCTGCCGGAATAGGTGTACCCACGCGCCATGTTCGCCTCGAAGGCTGCCCTGTTAAGGGATGTCGCTCGAAAGGCGGCCGATTGCGGATTTGGCGCGGTGTGGTGGAGACCGATCTTGGCGAAAATCCGTTCCTGCAATGCGGCACCTAACGACATGCCGGTGGCGCGTACGATCACGGAATCCAGTAGCCCGAACCGATTTCCGTTGTAGCTGTATCTTGCTCCTGGAGTTCCTTCCGACGTGTGACTCAGGAGATGCCTCACCAGCACTATGCCGGGACCCGGGATCTGGATGCCATACCTGGAAACGGGATCGTCGAGCGAGACTTTGCCCTCCTCGACGAGCTGCAAAATCACAGTCGCCGCGAACGGTTTCGTCAGTGACGCGAGGTGGTACACCGTGGTGTCCGCGGCAGGCCTCTGCGTCGCCAGGTCGGCTATTCCAAAGCCCTTTACCCACACGATAGCTTGACCCTTTGCTATGACAGCAGTAATCGCGGGGATGTGCGAACGCGTGCGAAGATTCTCGAGCCGTTTTTCGAAGTCGGGAACGGAGGTCGCCGGAGCTGTGATCTGGGAGTTGCCACACGCCGAAAGAAATGATACGGCAAGGCCAGAAACGAGAGCTGCGCAAGTTATCGGTCGGCGCCATCCAGTCGGCATCGAACGTGAATACTGACTGCGTGCCGTTTTGCACTTCAGGGTTATTCTGTAGATAATGGTACCGAGTTGTGGGAGGCTTTCACTCGTACACTTTCCAAACACATTTGCTTCAGCGCTTGCCTCGAGCATTCATCGTGCGTAGCGTCGCAAAGCGGGCCTTTCGTCCTCCGGACACAGCCCTCCAGAAGGCGCTCCACCGAACCCCGCCTGGCAACCCGTTCCTCGGGCAGACGCCGTGACGATGCACGCCGCAACGGACCTACGGTTTCGGTGTTGCTCGTTGTCCTCACAATAACAGCTCGAAGTAGATGAGCGGGACGTCGCGATAAGTTACCCGGCCCACCTCGCTGAAACCGCATTTCGCGTAGAAGTCTCCGCCACCAGCGGATCCCTCGTATGCGTCGAGACGGAGCGCGTCGGCAGGCCACGCTCGCGCGGCATCCTTTGCTTCTTCGAGGAGGAGGCGCCCGACCCCATGTCGCTGCAGGCCAGGCTTTACAGCCATGTCGAGCAGATACAACGGTCGCTTGACGGTGACGAAGTACGCTGGATCGATCGCCCAGGGCTTCTTGGTGGCCAGCCGCAGAGTAGCAACAATGCCTGACCCATCGCGTGCCACAAGCACACGCGAAGTCTTGATGCCGCGCAAATGCGCTCTTTTCGCTGATCGCCGAAGACCAATGACCACGCCCATGAATGCCTGTCAGATGCCCGGCGACGGACGTTCGGAGCGAGGCAATTTCCGCTGCGTCACTTTCCTTTGCGGTTGTGATGGAAGTGTTCACGTTCGCGTGAAGCTCCACTGTGCGGCGGCGGTACCTACCGAGCTGGCAGAGCCGCCGCACTCACTAATCAGGGCTGTTTACCTGCAAGAGCTTTCACAGCCGACGCCAGCATCTGTACGCGAGCCGAATCCCTGGCTCCCTGTGCTTCGCCCTCCAACTGAGTCGCCAACTGGGTCAATGCGGCTCGCTGCTCCTCGCCCCGCAACTTCTCGGCACGACTCAGATCGCGTGTGATTGCCGAAGAGCGGTCGCTCGACAAGCCGTTGGCTCTCACGAGCTGGTCGACGAACGCGCGCGCCACGACGAAGCTCGCCGGCCAGACCAGCTTGGGCTGCTCCTGCGCATTGAGATACTCGAAGCGCACCGTTTTCGCCGCGTCTATCTCATTCTGCGACAGAAATGCGCTTGGCCTCAGTTGCAGGATGTCGAGCCCGCGTGACATCTCGGAGCCGATGATGTACCCATTGTACCAGTAGACCGACCAGTGCCCTCCGCTCACCAGCTTGGTGGCGTCCATCGGCCCGCGGTCGAAGTAGGCAATCTCCTTCGCTGCCGCGGGATCGGTCCAATCGAACACCGAGATGCCACCTTGATACCAGGCCTGAACCATGATATCGCGCCCCGGAACCGGGATGAGCGACCCGTTGTGCGCCACGCAATTCTCGAAAGCGGTTTGGGGGGCGGGCAACTTGTAGTAGCTGACGAATGTCATCTTGCCATCGACGAGCGTGAAGATGGCATTCGCCCCCCACTCGGGCTTGTCGGTCGAGCGACACCGCGGAGCGGAGCCGCCACCCCATTCATCTGTGAAGAGCACCTTCGAGCCGTCATTGTTGAACGTCGCTGAATGCCAGAAGGAAAAGTTCGGGTCGCTCACTTCGCCGATTCGTTTCGGGTTGGCGACGTCATGGATGTCCAGGAGAAGCCCATAGCCGGAACACGCGCCGCCAGCGAGTCCTATCGCCGGGTAAACAGTGATGTCGTGACATTGGGTGACTTGCCTGCCCGGCCGAAGATTGGTCCCGGTATCCAGGTGGGTCATCACGGCCGCCAGGCCCGTAAAAATGCGAGGCGAGCTGACAATCTTCGCCTGCTCCGGAGCGGCCACCGGAACCCGAATGACTTCGATGCGAAAGAGCGCGGTGTTGGGATCTTCCTCCGCCTGCTTGCCCGAGCAACCTTCCAGCTCGTGGTGCGACCGGACAGAAGCCGATCCAGAGACGTAGATGTATACGTTCGCGCTGTCGTTGGGGTCGGTCACCACAGTGTGAGTATGCGAACCGCGGCAGGTCTGCACGCTGCTCACCAGTTTGGGCCGAGCAATGTCGCTGATATCGAAGATCCGGATGCCGCGCAGCCTGTCCTTGCTTACCGTGTCCTGCACACCCTGCATGCCGCAGTCGGTGCGTCCGCGCAGGTCCTCCGATGACATGAACATCAAGTGGCGGTAGACCGAGACGTCACCCTGGGAACCGGGGCACACGTAGGATGTGCGCAAGGTAGGATTACCCGGCTTGGAGATATCCCACACCTGATAGCCGCTGTAGTTGCCCTGAATTACGTAATTTCCCAGGAAGGCGAGATCAGAATTGATCAGCCTCCGGTCACCGGGCGTACTGGCGTTTATGAATGCCTCCGATGGCTGACGCTTTGCGACTATCGCGAGGTTCCAGGTTGCTTCGCCGGCGTCCATCCAGCCGGCCTTGAGTCCGACGCGAGGATCGGGGCTTGGCGCCGACGCCGACATGTCGGGAGCTGGCACCGAAGAGGATGATGAAGCACACGCCGCCGTTGCAAGCAGCGCGATCGGAACGAGCAGAGAAAAATGCCGTCCTGTGGCGAGCTGCCGCTCGGGACGGTCGGTGAACCATTCGAATTTCATGACTGATCTCGCATTGTGGGAGCGAAGGTGAGAAAAAAGGATTTGTGCGTAGGAGAGACTTTTCTGACGGTCGGTTTTGCAGGGCGGATATGGGCGCGGCAAAGGGGCACTCACGAAGCGCTTTTCTGGATCATCAAGGACGAGAGCTGGTAGGGGTTGGAGAGCGCAGCATGATACGCATCCGGTCGATCTCCGTGATCTGGTCAACGTTCACGTCATTGGAGAAGCGGTATACATCTGTGTCCTGTGCCGCGCCTGGCGATGCAAGCAGCTGCGCGACCATGGCCAGCGCCCCTTCGTGATGCCGGATCATGAATGTAAGGAATAGCCGGTCAAACTCGGGCCCGGTTGCACGCTCCAGCTGAGACAGCTCATCTGCAGTGAGCATCCCTGGGGACAGCATCTGCCCATCCAGGCCCGCATGCCCGTGGTGCGAGGCGGTGTCCGCTGGGACGGCCTCGCGCCTGTCACGTAGCCAGCGAGCCATTAGCTCGATCTCGTCGCGCTGCGCCACTTCGATACGCTGCGCCAGGATGAGAACGTCGGGGCGCGCAGCGTGAGTGGGCGCCCACCCGGCCATCACCAGCGCCTGCGAATGATGCGGAATCATTCCCTGCATGAAGCGTACGTCAGCCGCAGTGTAGGGGGGACGGCCGCTGTCAGCCTTCGCCTGAGCCGCCGGAGTAAGGCTTCCTTCACCAGGAAGCACCGGTATGACGCGCACAGGTTCTGTTTGCCGGGATGCCGTGCTGCACCCAGCGATGCTGATAGCGACGAGCAGAATCGCAGCGTTCGCCCGGAGCCACAAAGTCTTCACAATGTTTTTTCTCTTTCGCCAGGGCGGGTTGTACATCGGTAGTGCAGTAAGATGCATCTATATTTCAGTGCACTCCGGAAAGTTCACCTTGCAGCGGTTGGATTGAAACTCGGGGCCGCAGAGAGCACAGATAACATCTGTCTGTTCAAGAAACGTATGGCGTTGTCTTTACGTTGAGAATACGCCTCCTGAGCTGGTTCGAGGGAGTCGAACCTTAGGTTGTGTGACACCTTGTCTCCATGGACCGTGCTTTCATCTCACTGGAGTCGGATCGGTTCAAGGGGTCAGAGTCGTTGAAGTTTTGATCGGTTCAAGGGGTGAGGATCGGTTCAAGGGGTGAGAGTCGTTGAAGTTTTCGAGGAGGTCAATTGTCTTGACTGTGCCAACTGCTGCAAAACG
>JACMME010000332.1 GCA_014379205.1 Gemmatimonadaceae bacterium | reverse complement strand
GTCGGAGAGCGTTCCTCACCTGATCCTCATTCGGCACCTTGGGGTAGTCGCTCTTGTGCCAGGGGAGAGCCATGTGGATGATGGAGCTTACGACGAATACGATGACCGCGGATAGGATAATCGGTAGCCACAGCATGATGAGCCCTGTCATGACGCCTCCGTCAAAGTTCGCGGCGCTTGAGAAGATTTACCGCGTGATCCGCGGCCCTCGCCGTCAGCGCCATGTATGTGATACTGGGGTTCTGGTTCGCGGATGAAGGCATGCACGCCCCGTCGGTGACGAACACGTTGGGGGCATCCCACATCTGGTTGTGCGTGTTCAGGACGGAGGTTTTCGGATCGCGGCCCATGCGCGCGGTGCCCGTCTCGTGGATCACCAGCCCCGGCGGGTTATCGTCCTTGAACGGCCTGATGTTGGTAGCGCCCAGTGCCTCCAACATCTCCGTGGCGCTCACAACCATGTCGTCCTGCATTTTCTTTTCATTGTCGCTGTAAGCGCAGTTGATACGCAGCGCCGGAATCCCCCAGGCATCCACGAGATGGCGGTCGATCTCGACGTAGTTCTCGTGACGCGGAAGCATTTCCCCGAATCCCCCGATATTCATCTCCCACGGTCCGAGGTCGCCGATGAGTGATTTCTTGAAAGCCGCGCCAAACCCCGGCGTTTCTGCTCCCCTCTCCCACCCGGTTCGTTCGGCGCGGCCTTCGAAGCCGTAGCCGCGTAAGAAGTCAGGATGCCTGGTCTTTACGTTCCGGAAGCGAGGAATGTAGATCGCGTCGGGGCGCCTCCCGACTTCCATGCGATCCCTCGCCCACGGCAGCGTGCCGGTCGCACCGCCATCCATGATGTGGTCCATCAGGTTGTGTCCCAGCTCTCCGCTCGAGTTACCCAACCCAGTAGGAAACTCGGCCGTCGCAGAGTTGAGCAGAATGCGGGTGGATTCCAGCGCCGATGCGCAGAGGAAGATCACCTTTGCCTTGACGTCGAACATTTCTTTGGTGTTTCCATCCACAACCCGCACACCCGTGGCTTTCTTCGTTCGCGGGTCGTAAATGACGCTGTGCACGACACTGAACGGGCGCAGCGTCAGCTTTCCTGTCTTCTTCGCTGCTGGGAGCGTCGCGCTGATGCTGCTGAAGTACGAGAGCGTCACGCAGCCACGGTAGCAGGTTCCGCACAGATGACACTTCTGCCTGCCAAGATGGTCCTCTGTCAGAACGGCAAGACGCGCGTTGGTGATCAGTCGCTCTCCACCAAATTTCGTCAACAGGATGTCGCGCGCCCTCTGCTCCGCCGCATTCAGCGGCCATGGCTTCTGGAATTCGCCGTCCGGTAGATGCGCCAGGCCCTCCCGTCGACCCTGGATCCCGACAAACTTTTCGACGTAACTCCACCAGGGCGCGAGATCGCGATACCTGAGTGGCCAATCGACTGCAATGCCTTCCTTCGCGTTCGCCTCGAAGTCGAGGTCGCTCCAGCGATACACGCACCGGCCCCACATGATCGAGCGGCCGCCAACCTGGCGCCCGCGTATCCAGGAAAAGGGCTTGTCGGCGGGAAACGAGTATGGATTGTCGAGATCGTTGACGAAGAACTTGCCCGCGTACTCGTC
>JACMME010000331.1 GCA_014379205.1 Gemmatimonadaceae bacterium | reverse complement strand
CACGCCGCAGCTGCTCTCCAGGTACCGGCGCCACGCCCTGGTGCTCTGCCTGGTTGGATCAGCACTCATCACACCTGGTGCCGATCTTACATCACTCGTGGCGATGGCTGTACCCCTGTATTTCCTCTTCGAAGTGAGTCTTGTGCTCTCGTACGGCGTGCAGCGGCGGCGCGATCGCCGGAGAGCAAAGGAAGAGCGTGAGGCGGCCGCCACGGGCGACGAGGTGCCTGCATGAAGACCCTGTGCGCCACGGCGATGCTCCTCTTCGGTGCGAGCGAGCTTATGGCGCAGCAGCCTGTTCCTGTACCTCCACGTCCTTCGCCGGATACCGCGGTTCGAATGCAGCCGAGGGCGCGCGCGGATTCAGCGGTGCGTGATACTGCGCGGAGGGATCTGGTGCAATGGGCGCCAGAAGATTCGGTGATGCAGGAGCTCCTGGCGAGAGAGGGTTACGTAGTCACGCGCTACCAGGCGAGCAAGGTGACCTTCGATGCTGCTGACCGGCGCATGAATCTTCGCGGCGATGCGGCCATCCAGCGCGACCAGGCGGTTCTCGTCGGAGATTCCGTCACCTTCAGTGACGAGACCAAGATCATATTCGCGTTTGGTGACACCGTGATACTGCGCGACCCGAGCCAGACGGGTGGAGATCTGATCGCGGAGGGCCAGCTCCAGTACAACATTGTTACGCGCGCGGGAACGGTTAGCAGTCTCAGCACATCGACTGAGCAGAACGGTCAAACGTGGTTCGTGGAAGGCAAGAATACGGGATTCCGTACGGATAGTGCGGGCACGGAGGCGAGGCGGGTTTTCTACGCACATGATGGAACCGTCACGAGCTGCGATCTAACGGAGCCGCACTATCACTTCAAGTCAAGCGACATGAAGGTAGTGACCAAGAACATTCTGGTTGCGCGCCCCGCGGTGTTGTACATCGCCGATATCCCCGTGATGTGGTTGCCGTTCATCTTCCAGGATATGCGATCGGGTCGGCGGAGTGGAATACTTTCACCCCGCATCGGGCTGAGTGACATAGTGCGGAATACCCCTTCCTACCGTCGTCAGATCGAGAATCTGGGGTACTATTTCGCCGTAAGCGACTACATGGACGCGATCGTGTCGTTTGATTGGCGCAGCGGATCGCGCGGCTCGGATTCCGATCCCGGTTGGTCGCGCTACAATGCAGAGTGGCAGTACCGCTGGCTCGACCGCTTTCTCGGCGGGCGCATGGCGGCGTCGCACGAGAACTGGGACAACGGGCGTACGAATACGCGCCTTTCCTGGTCGCACAACCAGGATTTCTCTTTACGGAGCAGAGTAAGCGCAAATCTCAACTACGTGACGAGTACGCAGCTCACACAGCGCCAGGCATTCACAGCCGCCCAGGCGCTAGCGACGATCTCATCGCAACTCAACTTCCAGCAGGGGCTCGGGCCGTTCTCGCTGAATATCGGCGGTTCCCGCACGCAGTATCCGGGGCGGGATCAGGTGCAGCAGAGCTTTCCGAATGTCACGCTTTCCACGAAGCCGATAGACGTAGCGCCTTGGCTGGTATGGAGTCCCGGGCTCAGCATCAGCAACAGCCAGTCATTCAATCAGGATCTCGTAGGTGGGGCGCTGTCCTTCCGATTCAGTCCTCGAGCCGATGGAAGCCTGGACAGTTCGCGCGTCGCGCGAGATTCCAGGGTGAGCACTCTCAATTTTTCGACTCCACTCCGCATCTTCGGATTCGATTGGTCCAATTCCATTTCGATCAACGATACGGAAAACGACTTTCCACAACGTTTTACCGTGTATCCGGATGTGCGAGACACATCCCGGAAGAGTAACCGCGTTTACAGCAAGGACTTTCGCACGAACATCGATTGGTCAACCGGATTTGCACTTCCGCCTCTTCTCCGAGGCACGTGGAATGTGGTGCCGCAAATCAATATCCAGAATATCGACGGGTCGGCCCCATTCATGGTGCGAACGGTTCTATCGGGAGGCGAATACGTGCGGCAGGGAAAGCGTCTCGCTTACGGAGTGAGCGCGTCGCCGACGTTCTTCGCGTTCTTCCCCGGCTTCGGTCCCATATCGCGCATCAGGCATTCCATATCACCGACTGTTACGTACAGCTTCGCGCCGAGCGGAAAAGGTGTTAGCGACGAATTTCTCGCAGCGCTCAATCGCACACGCGTGGGTTATCTCGGCGACCTGACACGAAATGAGGTAACGCTGGGACTCAATCAGTATTTTGAGGCAAAGCTGAAGAGTCCGACAGACACAACCCCCGGCGCTGGCCGAAAGGTAAAGCTTCTCGAGATCGACGTATCTTCGCTGAATTACGACTTCGAGCGGGCGAAGCAGGCAAATGGAGTCACGACCACGTCGTTCTCTTACGGACTTCGGTCCGAGCTGATTCCGGGCTTCAACTTCAGATCCAACTATTCCCTGTTTGAAGGCAATCCAGCGAACGACTCGGCGAGGTTCAAACCGTACCGAACCAGCATCGATGCGTCCTTCTCGATCGGGAAAAATCGCAACCCCTTTGCTCTTCTTCAGCGCGTGTTCGGAAAAGCTGTGCCCAGTACAGACACACTTGCGGATCAGCGGTCGCGCACGGAAGTAGGCGATCCACTGCCATCGGTTCAGTCGGCCCTGATAGCCGGCTCGGCGGGTAGCCGAAATCCTTACGGCATTTCCGGCACGCAGGAATGGCAAGCGCAACTCAGCTTTTCATCCAACCGCAGTCGGCCGGTTCGGGGAGAGAATGTGGTTGACTTTGATCCGTCGGAGCGTTGCCAGGTTTTCCTGGATCCGTTCGAGCAGCAGCGCTGTCTTCTGACTGCACAGCAACAGCGCGATTCGGTTCCAACCACCATTGAGGGAGGGCGTGTAACACGCTTTCCTCCCCAGACCACGATGCGAGGCGACTTCACCTTCAATCTTACGCCGAAGTGGGCTGTGCAGTGGACAACCTCGTACGACTTTCAGCGTGATGAGTTCGCAGACCACACGGTCACGCTGCAGCGTGATCTTCACGACTGGCGCGCCATTTTTGCATTCACCCAGGCACCCAACGGCAACTTCGCCTTCAACTTCTTCATTTCACTGAAGGCAGAGCCGGATCTTAAATTCGACTACAACCGGCGGACGTACAGACCCACGTTCTAATCGGGAATCGGGAGTCGGGAATCGGGAATCCGGAGGCGAGCGGAAACGCCAACGTTATGTCGCAACCGATTCCCGATTCCCGCTTTCATGTCTCTCGCCGCGCGCACACGCCTGTCCGCACGCGGGGACACGGGCCAGCACCGTGATTTCGTAACTCGTTTCCCATCCGCGCGTTGACCGTGAGTGTAAAAAAGGTCCGCGCAATGCGCATACGCTATGGCAACCTCTCTCTGGAGCCATCATGCGTACCTCCCTCGTGCTGCTGGTCGCAGCGCTCGCGCTAACAGCGTGCACACGATACGGTGACGACATCACCGACCCCGGCAGCGACACCGGTGTCGAAGCGCCCTCCGACCTGCGTTATGAACTCATTCCCAGCGGCGATGCCGGGACGCCGGATGGCATCCTGCTTCGCTGGACCGATCCGGGCGACGTGCGCATCGAAAGTTTCGTTGTCTATTCGCGCGGATCCACCTCAGGAAATTGGAGCCGCCGTGCTCAGACCACGTCCAGCTCCTTCCACGACGGTGGGATCCCACACCTCCAGTATTACGTGGCTGCCCTGGACGATTTTGGCAATGAGAGCCGGCCCTCCAACACAATCACCGTGGACGAGCGGAACCAGCTCCCCGCGCCCACACAGATCGTTTCGGTATCGCTCGATCGTGCGATTCAGCTTTCCTGGCCAACAAATTCCAGAGACGCGGCGCCGTCTCTATTCGGCTACTATCGCGTGTACTCCGCGCCCTACGATCTCGATCAGGATCTGTGCGACGATGCGAACTGGGTGCTGGAAGGCTCTACCGTATCTGAGGACTTTCTGGCTACGGGCTTTGCCAACGGCGCTCCCCGCTGTTTCACAGTCAGCGCCATCAGCACCGACGGACATGAGAGCGTCTGGGCGCGTCCTCGTTCCGACACCCCGCGCTATGACGCGCGCAACATCGTGGTCTATGCCAGGGAATCAGCTCTACCGAAGAGTGGTTTCCGATTCTTCGATGCAGCCAGCGTAGCCTTCGGTTCGGTCGTCGCGGGAGACCGCAGCGATATCGATTTTCGCGTGGAGCGGCGCCCTGATGGTTCGCTCTGGTTCAATCCCATCCGCGCCGGCGTCCGCATTGCCCTGTATGGCAACACGACGGTGGACGACCTCACCGCCGTCGATCTCGCGCCCGTCAGCGGTTATGCGGCAACTTCGATCGAAGCCTTGCCAGGCTTTGCATATGTATTCGAGACGCTGTTGGGTGACGGGCTGCATTACGGCGCGGTGCGTGTGACGCACGTTTCGAGGGATTACGTGATTCTCGATTGGTCGTATCAGAGCGACCGTGGGAACCCGGAGCTCAAGCGTCAGGTCATCAGCACCGGCGGATTCTGATAGCCGCCTACACGCTACCTGCTGATTCAAACCCTTGAAATGCACAGTCTGGCATGGGACTATTCGTCCCATGCCAGACAGCATTCTCCTGGACGGCGACTCGCTTGGCATCTCAGATGTCCATGCGGTCGCCGTCAACCGTGTGACCGTGGCGATCGCGCCCGGCGCGCGTGCGCGAATGGCGCGGACGAGAGCTGTCGTGGATGCCGTAATCGACAGCGGCGGCGTGGCGTACGGAGTAACGACCGGCTTCGGCAAACTGTCAGACATAGCCATTCCGCCGGAACGCCTCGCTGAGCTGCAGGTCAATCTCGTCAGAAGCCACGCCGCAGGAGTAGGGCCGTTGCTTCCGGAGCGCGAAGTGCGCGCAATGATGCTGTTACGCGCCAACGTAATAGCGAAGGGATATTCCGGAGCCCGCGCCGTTCTCGTCGATCTCCTCGCAGGGATGCTGAACGCGGGACTGCATCCACCGATTCCGGAACAGGGAAGCGTGGGCGCGAGCGGTGATCTCGCTCCGCTGGCACATCTGGCGCTCGCACTTATTGGCGAGGGGGTGCTGTTGGACGGACGACGCGAGGGACCAGCGGCGGAGATGTTGAGGGAAGTGGCACTCGAGCCGGTTATCCTCGCCCCGAAGGAAGGCCTTTCGCTGATAAACGGCACTCAGGCGCATACCGCAATCGCGGCTTTGGCGTGTGTGGATGCGCACCGCCTTTGGCGCGTCGCTCACGTCACCGGTGCCATGTCGTTGGAGGGTTTGTTGGGAACCCCAGTGGCGTTCGATGCGAGAATTCAGGCGGCGCGGGGGCAGATTGGACAGGCGGAATCGGCTTCACTGCTTCGCCAGCTCCTCGCTGGTAGCGAGATTCGTGAATCGCACCGCCACGGCGATTCTCGCGTCCAGGACGCCTACGCGCTGAGATGCATGCCACAGGTGCACGGTCCTGTGCTGGATGCGCTGCGGTTTGCGGAGGGACTGGTTTCGCGGGAGCTCAACGCAGCAACCGACAATCCCCTTGTTTTCGAGAATGGCGAGATGCTGAGTGGAGGTAACTTTCACGGGCAGGCTGTCGCGCTGGCCCTCGACGTGATGGCGATCGCCCTCACGAACCTCGCAACCATAGCTGAACGGCGCATCGACAGGCTCGTACACCCGGACTTCAATCAGGGCCTTCCGTCCTTCCTTACAGCTGATGCGGGGGTCAACTCCGGCTTCATGATGGCTCAGGTCACCGCTGCTTCACTGGCTAGCGAATGCAAGCTGCTCTCCCACCCAGCGAGCGTCGACACCATACCCACCGACGGCAACAAGGAGGATGTCGTTCCGATGGCAATGGGCGCTGCATGGAAGCTGCGACGGATTGTGGGCAACCTTCAGAACATTCTGGCGATCGAGCTGATGTGCGCGGCGCAGGCGATCGACTTCCGCGCACCGCTAGCACCCGGTGCGCGCCTCGTTCTGGCGCACGCCAGCGTCCGCGCGATCGTACCTCCTCTCGTCCGGGACCGAGTACTGCGAGACGACATCGCGCAACTCGCGGCCGCGATCGGTAAGGGCGTATTCGACTCACCTTCAACGGGAGTTTCGACGTGATACCCGTAATGCGCAGCGCATCCGAGCATCCACGGATCACGCGAAGGCACACGTGCCCGGCGCCTCGTGGCAATACGCTCTCATGCAAGGGTTGGCAGCAGGAAGCCGCACTTCGCATGCTGCTGAATAACCTGGATCCCGATGTAGCTGAGCGCCCCGAGGATCTCGTGGTCTACGGAGGCACAGGCAAAGCCGCGCGGAACTGGGAGTGTTTCGACGCGATAGTCACGTCGTTGCGCGCCCTGAATAATGATGAAACACTGCTCATTCAGAGTGGGAAGCCGGTGGGGGTGTTCCGCACCCATGAGTCAGCTCCGCGCGTGCTCATCGCAAACAGCAATCTTGTAGGGCGCTGGGCGACGTGGGAAGTTTTCCGGGATCTGGAGCGCCGTGGCTTGATGATGTACGGTCAGATGACGGCAGGCTCGTGGATCTACATTGGATCGCAGGGCATCGTTCAGGGGACATACGAGACGTTCGGTGCGGTGGCGCGGGTACACTTCGGAGGGTCCCTTGCAGGGCGCTTCATACTGTCCGCCGGCCTGGGCGGAATGGGTGGCGCGCAGCCGCTCGCCGCCACGATGGCCGGCGGAGTTTTCCTTGGCGTCGAAGTAGAGGAGGCTCGAATCGACAAGCGTGTCGCGACGGGCTATTGCGATCGCAAGAGCGCTGACTTGACCGAGGCGCTCCGGTGGGTGGATGAAGCGCGACGGTCAGGGTCGGCGCTCTCCGTAGGACTTGTGGGCAACGCGGCTGACGTCCTTCCAGAATTGGTTCGACGGGATGTCACTCCCGACGTGGTTACGGATCAGACGAGCGCGCATGATATGCTGAACGGCTACGTGCCAGCCGGCATGCCGCTCGAGGCCGCCGCCCTGCTGCGCGAAGCCGACCCAGGGGAGTATCAGCTGCGGGCTACCGAATCGCTCGTGCTCCACGTGCGCGCGATGCTGGAGATGCAGCGCCGCGGTGCCGTCACATTCGATTACGGCAACAACATCCGTACGGTGGCTTTCGATGCAGGAGTCACCAACGCGTTCGACTTTCCCGGATTTGTTCCGGAGTACGTTCGCCCACTGTTCTGTGAAGGGAGGGGTCCATTCCGCTGGGTTGCTCTTTCGGGTGATCCGGCGGACATCCACCGGACGGACGACCTGGTGCTTGATCTCTTCCCGAACGACGTACACCTGCACCGGTGGATCAAACTCGCGCGCGAGAAGATTCGCTTTCAGGGGCTTCCCGCGCGGATCTGTTGGCTGGGCCAGGGCGAGCGTGCGCGCTTCGGTCTCGCGATTAATGACCTTGTCGCGTCGGGCGAGATATCGGCCCCCATTGTCATCGGGCGCGATCATCTGGATACTGGGAGTGTGGCTTCGCCGTACAGGGAGACGGAAGCGATGCGCGACGGCAGCGACGCCGTAGCGGATTGGGCGATTCTGAACGCCCTGCTGAATGTCGCCAGCGGAGCTTCATGGGTATCGTTCCATCATGGCGGCGGAGTAGGGATCGGGAACTCTCTTCACGCCGGCCAGGTGATCGTCGCCGATGGTACGCCGGAAATGCGCGTGCGTCTCGAGCGCGTGCTCACGAACGATCCCGGTATCGGCGTTGCACGCCATGCGGATGCGGGTTACGAGCTGGCTCGACTTACTGCGCGCCAGCAGCAGATTCACATCCCGATGTCCCCGTCCGCGTCCTGACCTTCGAGGCCAATGCTGTCGCAGCGTTTCAAGCCCTGGCACGTTCCGCTCTTTGCGGCGAAATACGCGTATTTGCACCTGAAGCGATTTCCCCTTCTGGTGCATTTTGAGGTCACGATGCGGTGCAACGCGCGTTGCTCTTTCTGCGACTACTGGAAGACTCCAGCCGAAGCCAAGGCGCACGAGCTCAAGTCTTTTGCGGAGGCAGCGCGTTATTTCAATCCGTTCATGATCATTTTTACCGGTGGGGAGCCGACGCTGCGGCGCGATCTGGAGGATATCATTTCGGCCGTGGATTCCGCAGTGCGAACCAAGTACATGTCGATTATCACGCATGGCGGCATGTTGACGGTAGAGCGCGCGCTTTCACTGTGGCAGGCTGGGCTCAATCAATTCAGCATATCACTGGATTTTCTCGATGGACGTCATGATGAGGCGCGTCACATTCCCGGCCTGACCGAGAAGATCATGCGCACCGTTCCGGCAATGCGCGCGCGGGGCATTGACAGCATACGGTTCAATACCGTCATCAAGGACGTCAATCTCGATCAGATCATGCCCATCGCCGTGCGCGCCAAGGAAATGGGTGTTGGCGTCGCCTTCAGCACCTATACAGATCTGAAGAACGGCAATACAAATCATTTCGTCCGCCAGGATCAGCTTCAGCATCTCGACAGCGTCATCGCGGAGCTGCTCGCGTTCAAGAGGCGAAACAGGGGAGTTATTGTGAGCTCGGACCACTACCTCTCCCAAGTGCCGCGCTACTTCCGCGGAGAAATGAAAGAGCCGTGCCTCTCGGGCATGCGTACGATTCATCTGAGCCCAACGGGTCATGTCAGGCGATGCCCCGATTTCCCTGTTGACTTCCACTGGACGGACTTCAGGAAATACGAAGCCATCGACTGTAACGCGTGCTATTACGCCTGTCGTGGTGAAGCGCAGGCACCGCTCACCCTGTCACGCTTGCGAGACGTGACAGCATAGACCATCGGCCCTCTCCCAATAGCATGAGCCTCCTGTTCATCAACGCTTCTCAGGTCGTCACGTGCGCGGGTCCGCCGAGGGGCCGGCGCGGCGCCGAGATGAACGACGCTCAAATTATGAAGAACGCCGCCGTCGCAGTCGAAGGCGAGCGCATCGCAGCCGTGGGGCCAGTCAACGAGTTGGAAGCGATGGTGCCCGGCGCAACGCGGATCGATTGTCGCGGCTGCGTTATTCTTCCGGGTCTGGTTGACTCGCACACCCACGCCGTGTTCGGACGTCCCCGGTACGAAGAGCAGGAGATGCGCGCCGCCGGGGATGGCTACATGGATATCGCGGCCCGGGGCGGCGGAATCCACGCATCCGTGCGCGACGTGCGTGCCCGCGATGAAGAAGACCTTTTCCTGCTTGCTCGCGCGCGACTTCTCAATATCGCGTCGCACGGCACTACAACCGTAGAAGTCAAATCCGGATACGGGCTTACTACGGAAGACGAGCTGAAGCTTTTGCGAGTCGTGGCGCGCTTGAGCAACGCATTGCCTCTTCGCCTGATTCCCACGTGGCTTGGGGCACATGAAATACCCTTCGAGTATCGGAGCTCCGATACGGGTCACGCGGGATACATGGAACTGTTGTTACGGGAAATGCTCCCTGCCGTTGCAAAGGCGGGACTCGCGCGTTTCGCGGACGTCTTCTGCGAGCCGGGTGTCTTCACGGTCGCTGAAACACGACTCATTCTTGATATGGCACGCGAAGCGGGACTCGCGCTCAAGCTGCACGCCGACGAACTCGAGCCGTCTGGCGGTGCGGAGCTCGCAGCAGAAATTGGAGCCACATCAGCGGATCACCTGGCCGCGATTTCCAGCGGAGGCATAAGTGCCTTGGTGGCATCGGGCACAGTTGCTACTCTCTTGCCGGGTACTTTGCTCTTTCTTGGGAGAGCTCGGCAGGCCCCCGCGCGCGCGCTCATCGACAGTGGAGTAGCCGTGGCTCTTGCCACGGACTTCAACCCAGGGACGTCGCCCACGATGAATTTTCCACTCATTTTGACGCTGGGTGTCAGTCAGCTTGGTATGAGCGTTGCCGAAGTTCTTATTGCTTCGACGGTGAATGGCGCGGCGGCGCTCGATCTGGCCGGCGACATCGGCCAGCTTTCGCCAGGTTTTTCCGCCGATCTGGCTCTGTTCGAGGCAGATGACGCGCGCGAACTGCCTTACTGGTACGGCGACCGCCGTTGCAGGGGCTCATGGGTGCGCGGTAAACCTTGTCACCCGTGTGAGTTAAGAGTAAGTTAAACGTATGCGCTCCCACCGTTCTGGGAGTCAATTTTCCCGCTCACGGAGCGCTTTTCAAGCTGATGTCCAATATTGCGAAGTTGAAGAAGCAGGCAGCAGAGTTTGAGCAGAAGCGGCTGTTCGACAAGGCACTCGCGAAATACGTGCAGATCCTCGAAGAAATGGACGAGCACGTCGAGGAAGCTGACGTTGCGCTATATAACCGCGTCGGGGATCTGGTATTGCGGCAGGGCAATGTCTCGTTGGCGGTCGGATACTATGAGAAGGCCGTTGACTTGTACGCGGATGCGGGATTTTTCAACAACGCCATAGCCCTATGCAACAAGATTCTGCGCAATACCCCCGGCCGCAGCATTATCTATTACAAGCTCGGCAAGATCAGCGCTCAAAAAGGGTTTACCAACGACGCTAAACAGAACTTCCTCGAGTACGCCGAGCGCATGCAGCGCAGTGGCCAGCTGAACGAAGCATTCCGTGCTCTTACCGAGTTCGCCGACCTTTGCCCGGATCAGGATGACATTCGGCTGATGCTCGCGGATCAGCTCGTTAGGGAGGACCGGAAGAGCGAGGCCATACACCAGCTTCAAACTCTGTACGAGAAGTACCACGCCGAAGGGCGGGCGAATGACGCGCGTGCAACACTCGATAAGATGAAGGCGATAGATCCTAGTATCGAACCGAGGCGTGGAATTAGCGCACTCACGCCGAAGGCGAGCGAACTGGTCTTTCTGGACCTCCAGTATTCCAACGCTGGCCAAGGTGGCGCAGCTGACCCGAAGCTTGCCCGGCATGTGGAGAACGAGCGTCCTGTAGCGGTCTCCGATGATCTTGCGCTGATCCAGGCGGACTTCAGTCTCGACAGCTCTCCACTGGCTGGCATCGAGCACGGCGCAGCGCTCTCAGCGGATACCCTGGACGCTTCATTCGGCGGAGACTTGCCACTTCTGGACCTCGAGCCTGAACGATTCGAGCCCGAAGCCAACCAACCTGAAGGCCTGAAGTTGATCGGGTTGGAACCAACGTCGATGATGGACACCGATCTTTTGCCGCAGTCCGGAGCGGTGGAAAGTGACACCCCGGTTTCCAACGAATTCGCCATCGCGGACACCCCATTTTCGTTTGACACCGAACTGGAACCGTGGAACAGTGACGACCTGCCGCTGATTCCGTCTGATGAACCGCTGAACACCGAAGCTCCCGCGAATCTGCCTTTGTATCTCACAGATGAGCCACTGCTTTCGATTCCGGCATTGGAAACCAGCCGTGAATCGAAGGAAACTGGGGTCCATCGGCCTGCTGACGACGAGCCGACCACCACTCCCCTGGAATTTCTTACTGTCGGAGCAGATGAGTTCGGCGAATCGTTCATGCTCGAGGATCCGACCGTCCAACCCAAGACAGGAGTTGCTGCGGCGGATGCTCATGCGCTCCCGCTCGCGGCCGATACGCGCTCGGATGCCATCATGGATCGTCTGCTCGATGAACCGCGTAACTGGCTGCTGCACCGTCAGGCCGGTGAGGCGCTTCTCGAGGAGGGCGCGCGTGAGCACGGGATGCATGAGCTGGACGTATCAATGGCAGGATTCGAAGAGGACGGAAATCTTGTCGAAGCACGCGCCCTGGTGGATGAAATACTCCGGCTCGAGCCCGATTCTGTGCGGTATCATCAGAAGCGAGTCGAATACGCCTTTCGAATGAATGACCGTGGGCGCCTCGTCACAGCGTATGTCGAGCTCGCAGACTCTCTCCTTCGTTCGGGAGACCTGGACAAAGCGCGCTCCGTATATGGCCGCGTTCTCGAGCTTGCACCGGAAGATCCACGTGCGCGGGACGCATTGGAGGCGACGTTCGCACCGGGACCGCCGGCCACCGCGGCCGAGCCTGTAATCGCCATTAGCGCTGAGACTCCGGATCGTCCGCCTGCCGATGCCCCCGCCGAGCGGCCTGCACCGCCTTCACCGGCAAAGACGCAGCCGGCGTCAGACAACTACGTGAACCTCTCGGACTGGCTCCGCGAAGACGAAACACCCAAATCCACCCGGATGGTTGCCGAAGGGGTGAGCGAACCAAGTGACAACCAGCAGGCCGATTTCGCCGAGATGCTGGAACGATTCAAGCAAGGCGTCGCGCTCAACATCGACGAGTCTGATCACCAAAGCCACTTTGATCTCGGCATTGCCTATCGCGAAATGGGACTTGTTGACGAGGCGATCGCTCAATTTCAGAAGGCGCTGCGTTCTCCCGGTCACCGGGTGCGCACCTATGAGGCGCTCGGACAGTGCTTTGTTGACAAGAAGCAGTTTCAGATAGCCTCGACCCTGCTGTCTCGGGCCGTTGCGGACCGTACGCAAAGCGACGAGGACCTCGTTGGAGTGCTCTACCTGCTTGGCTTCGCACACGAACAGCTTCAGCGCTGGGATGAGGCGAGGCAGAGCTACGAGCGGGTTTTCGCGGTGGATATTCAGTTTCAGGATGTCGGTGAGCGCCTCGTGGCAATGGAAAGCGCGGGCAAGTGAGCTCTCCCCGGGTACGTTCCGTAACTCCTTCGCTGGGAGAGATCCAGGCACCGGTCCACGACCACCTCGATCAGGTTGCTCAGGAGCTTCGGCGCATTGTCGTCGCGGATTTTCCGATGATCGAGCAGATCAGCGGCCACCTTCTGCTGATGAAGGGCAAACTCTTCCGTCCCACGCTTACATTGTTGGCAAGCTCGGTTGAAGGGCGTGATGCGCCCCGCGCTGTCACGCTGGGAGCAATAGTGGAGCTCATTCACCTTGCAACCCTGGTCCATGACGATTCCGTGGACCATTCCGCTCTCAGGCGTGGCATGCCCACGGTAAACTCGCTTTTCAGTCATCAAGTATCCGTAATCATGGGAGACTTCCTGTATTCGCGAGCTGTGGCGGAGTTGGCGCGCCTGGGGGATATCGAGGTACTGCGAACGCTTGCGGCTGCCACAACCGAGATGACCGTCGGAGAGATGCGCCAGCTCGGAGCCGTCGATGCGCTGCAGTTTTCGGAGGCTGATTACGAAACCCTTATACGGTCCAAGACGGCATCGCTCCTCTCGGCCGCGTGTGAGATTGGCGGTATCGCTGGCGCGCCGCGCTTTCGTAAAGCCCTCAGCCTATACGGCAGATGCCTTGGGATGGCCTTTCAGGTTGCGGACGATCTGCTGGATTACACCGCGAGCGAAGCGGAGATGGGGAAACCCGGCGGCTCCGATCTTCGCGAGCACAAGGTGACATTGCCGCTCATCGCGGCACTCAGGAAAATGGGGACGGCTGAGCGCGCGGAAGTCGAAGCGCTTTTCGCGAACCCAAGTCCGGAAGATGCACAGGTTCGCCGCGTTGCTGAAATTGTCGTCGAGCTTGGCGGCCTGGACTATGCGCGCAATCGTGGAGAACAGTTTGCGGACGAGGCGAATGCCGCTCTCTCCGACTTGCCGGAAACGTCCGCGTCTACGGCGCTTCGTGACGCGATAGTGTATGCCGTGGACCGAAGCCAGTGATCATCAACCGGGGATCATCGCGACGACGTCCGGGGTTTCATGCTCTGGTGCTGGCGGTCGGGTTCATCGTAGGCGGGTTCATGACGATGTTCGCGCGGGCTTTCTTCCCGGCGGGGGCGGTGAAGGAATTCCTGACGACCGGAGTTACCCCTTCCTTTGGTCCACTATCGATAGATTTGGTGATAATAACATTTGCAATAGGGCCCGTAGCACTCGATGTCACTTTGTTGAGCCTTACCGGAGTGCTGGTGGCGTACGTCATCGCTCGATCGCTCTTCTAGGAGGATAAGATGAATTTCGGCAACTTCGGCTTCGGCGAGATCCTGATAATTCTTTTGGTGGTGCTGCTTCTGTTTGGCGCCAAGAGAATACCGGAAATCGCGGGTTCATTCGGAAAGGGAATCAAGGAATTCAAGAAGAGCATGAACGACGTCAATCGCTCGATCACCGAGCCGGAGCCTGAGGAGCGGGTCGACCGTGTCCGGGCATCGGAGCAGGCGCCGCCAGTTTCAGCTTCACTGTCGCCCGAAGAGGTACCTCGTCCCGAGCCCAAGCGCCTGCTCGGCTGAGCGAATGCGGGAATCGGCGACGGCCTTTGCGGTGCAAACCGGAAAGGCGCCGTCGCTTGAAGCTGTTTGCTCGAGCGAAATTAAGTCACACTCACCGGCTCAGCCTGCGGCTCCCTGAATCTGAGCCTGCCGCAGCTTGTCGCGATCGTCGCTTATTTTGGCTGCTTCTCGCAGGTTGACCATGAACTGCTGAACACGCTGGCGGCGCATCTGATCGAGTAGAGCGGTTCTTTGAGCGTCCTTCTGAGCCTCCCAGGCGGTTCGGTCTGCCTGTATGCGGCGTTCCACGCGCAAAACGTAGACACCGTTGCGCGTCTTCACCGGAGCGCTAACAGCTCCTACTGGAAGACCGAAAGCGGCCCCAATGGCCTCATTTAGTCGGCCCATCCCCGGCACCACAGACGTGCGGGTGAACGCTCCCGTTTGCTGAACGCGGGCATCATTGCTCCGAGCCGCTTCCTCCAACGTTTTACCACTGGCAACGGCGCTTGCTATGCGCTCGGCCCGCGGCATGAGAGCATCCACCTTTTTCTGCCTTACCAGAATCCGGCTGATTTCCTCGCGCAGGTTATCAACGTTGGGCTCGCCTCCTTCAACAAGCGAATCCACGCGGGCGAGAAGATAGGCATCATCGGTTTCGATGAGCTCGCTCGACTCTCCCTTCTTGGCGCCTCCAAATGCCCAGGCGCTGACGTCGGGCACATACTGCCCCGCTATGGTCAGAGGATCTCCCTCCACTGCCAAGCCCGTAAGAACGCGAAGCTGCATCGCTTTGGCAGCCGCGTCGAACTTTGCGGGGTCATCCGACTCGGCAGCCAGCCGTGCGAGCTGATCCGCGCGCGAGTCGGTTGCCGCCGCGGAAGAATCACTTTGCTGAATGCGCAGGAGTATATGGCGAACGGCGATCGTGTCGCCTTTCTTTTCATCTACCTTGATGATGTGATAGCCGAACTGCGATAGAACGGGCTGCGAAAGCTGGCCAACGCTCAGCGCAAATGCGGCATTCTTGAACTCCTCAACGAAAGGCTCGGCCGGGGTTATCCGGCCCAGCGACCCGCCCTCCGAGGCCGAAGCCGAATCCACCGACTCCCGTTTGGCAACGTCCTCGAACTTCGCCCCCCCGACAATTTCGGCTCGCAGTGTTTCCGCACGCCCGCGTGTAGCTGCCGTATCGGCGGCCGTCACAACTCGTGGCAGCCTGATAACCGACACCGTGGCGCGACCGGGAAGCTCACGAAAGTCGGCCCTGTGATCCTTAAAGTAGGTGCGAATCTCCTGATCCGTGACCTTTACTGCAGAATCCGGCATCAACTCGGGTGTGATAGCGACAAATGACGCTTCGGCCGAGTCGTGTTGATCACGCCAAATCGACCATAGCTGCGCACCGGAAACGTGCACGCCCGTGACCAGTTGTTCCGAAAGTTTCTGTCTCGGAATCTCGGATCGATAATAGTTCTCGAGGTACAGGCGAACATCGCCGGCTCCGGGACTGCTCAGATATCGCTGATACTTCTCGGGATCGAACTGCCCGTCAGTCTGCAGTTCCGGCGACTGCATTATCTCGGGAGGTGGATAACTTCTCGCAGCCTGCTGGATCTCCTCGGTTGAGACCTGTATGCCGCGGCGGTCCAGCTCGGCACGAAGCAGTATTTCGTCGACAATCTGGTCGAAGGCCGCATTCTCCGCGCGGCGCTGGTCGTCCAGCGTGAGCGTTCGCCCCTCTCGTTGAGCTCGGTCAGTGATCGACCGAACAGCACGGTCGTACGTATCGACGGTGATTGCCTCACCGTTCACCCTGCCGATGCTTGTACCGCGCGTGACGTTGCGGTCGGTAAGCCCGGATGTCTCCGCGAAAAGAAAAACACCCACGAACGCTACAATCACTATTATCCAGATGTATTTTGCGGCGCTCCGCATCGTTTGCAGCACGGGGCGGTACTCCTGAGGCGATGAGATGACGAAGGGATAGAACCGAAAAAACTACCGCTGGACATCGCATAAAAGCAAGTGAGAATGTCACTTCCGATTGACTTGAATCGTCAGGATATGGTATTCTTCACGCTTATCGCCGCCAGGGAGTCGCGGCATCTTCTGAGGGCATTGCATGGACAGATCGTCCCTGATCTCCGATCTGGAGAGGCAGTTCAGTGAAAACCCGCGTCGCGTATTCGCGAGACTCGCCAACGAGTACCGAAAGACGGGGGATTCCGACCGCGCCATTGAGATGTGCCGCGCTCACATTCCCCAGCAGCCGGGATACATCAGCGGTCACATCGTGCTTGGACAGGCGTTGTTCGATCGCGGAGAACTGGATGATGCGCGTCAGACCTTCGAGACTGCGCTTGCGCTGGATCCGGAGAACCTCATAGCCCTTCGGCAAATGGGTGACATCTCGCGGCAGCGCGGAGATACAAACGCGGCTCAAAACTGGTACCAGCGTCTTCTGGATGTAGATCCGCAGAACGAGGAGATCACCGCGATAGTCGCTTCGATGTCGCCGTCCTCTCCCGCCGGCACAGCCTCCACTGCGGCTACCGCTCCCGTCCCCACCCCCATTGCTGATCCGATGGCCGGCTGGGGACAAGTGGATGCCGGGACGGAGAGTATCACGGAAGCGGTCAGTTTCGACAATTCAAAGACATATGGCGACCTACCCGCCATCTCCGATGCGCCGCTTGAACTGCTTGGCGCCCCTTCCGACCTGCTCACGGATTCAAACACGGCACCAGACTCTGGTGTGCTTGGTGCCTTTGACGGTCTCGCTGAGCATGAGCCTCTGGACGTTTTTATTCCGCGAGAAGGTGCGGAGCCTGTAGCACAGGATACAGCAAGCGGAGACAAATCGGGCAAAGCCGAGGCGGACCTCGGACTGATGGACTGGGGAGCATCCTCCGGGGATTCGATCCTCGATTCCGAGCCCAGCTTTGTCATCGAGCCGGAGCCGCCGTCTCTGGAAGACGCGGGATTGGGTGGCTGGAATGAGAAGCTGATACTCGACGACGAAGGCAGCTTGCCGGAAGTGCAGTCCTCGGCTTTGCTCGACGCTTCCGACATGCGCATTGCCGATATGGACGATCTTGTTGAGGTAAATCCGGCCGCTGAGGAACCGCTCGGAGCCGTACCGGAAAGCTTGCCTGACGCGCCATCGTCCTACTCCTACGATCCCGTATTTGGTCGCACATTCGATGATACTGTGCGTACCACTGAGGAAACCCCGGCGGCATTTGTCACCGAGACCATGGCGGAGTTGTATCTGCAGCAGGGTTTTCGCGACGAAGCGCTGAGTGTTTATCGAAGACTGGTTGAACAGAATCCGGGAGACGAGGAGCTGCGCGCGCGTGTCGCGCATCTCGAGCAGGGAGGGGCAGAGAGTATCAGGCCTTTAGCCGACGAGAAAATCGGCGGCGAGCACGTGGAGCGGGTTGAGCAAACTCGCACTGTGCGGTCGTTCCTTTCCGCGCTTGCCGCGAGACAGCCATCGCGCGAGGGGTCGTCGATGCCTGGGCCGGGGAGCGATCCAGGCTCTGGCCAGTCGAAGAACGAATCGTCGGCTGCGTCGGCTTCTCTCGCCATGTTCGGCGATGAATTGATTCCGGCAGAGGACGAGAAAGCTGCCGATCGTCTGGCGCGAGCGTACTCAACCAAGGAGCTGAACGACGACGATGGCGAGGCGCGAGGGCAACCATCGCGCGCAGCGTCTCACGGGCTTTCGCTCGACGACGTGTTTCGCGACGCCGAGTCGCGCGCGGAGAAGACCGCGGCCGCCGGCGGTTTTTCCTTCGACGAGTTCTTCAAGGATGCATCGGACGCCGAGGCTGGGCGCGGGAGCGGGGAACGGGGCAGCAACGTGGGGTCGCGAGACCGGCAGGAGCCAGGCAAGCCCGCAGCGTCGGATCTCGAGGCGTTTAACGCGTGGCTTGAAGGACTCAAGAAGTAGTGATCATCGCCGTTTTGAACGGCCCAAACTTGAATCTACTCGGCACACGCGAGCCATCGATTTACGGCTTCGAAACGTTGGCGGATATTGAACAATCGTTGCGGCAGGTTGGAGATGAGCTGGGTGTATTCCTGGAGTTCTCCCAGCGCAACGGCGAGGGCGAACTGATCGACTGCATCCATGCCCTCCGAGGACGCGCTGACGGAGTACTCGTCAACGCTGGCGCCTACGCGCACACCAGCCTTGCTATTCGCGATGCTTTTGCGGCAACAGCGATACCGTTTGTTGAGGTCCACCTCTCAAATATTTTCGCGCGCGAGCCCGAGAGGAGACATTCCACATTGGCCAGTGAAGCACTGGCTGTGTTGTCTGGTTTTGGGGCTTTCGGCTACGAGCTCGCTTTGCGTGGACTAGTACGCGCTCTGGCGCGTGACTGATCGCCGGTTAACGCGTCTCGCGGCTCTCGCCGCGCGTATGAAGGCCAGCGAGCTGGATGGTCTTCTAGTGACCAGCATGCCCAACATCCGCTACCTGACGGGCTTCTCGGGTTCCAGTGCTGTCCTGCTGGTGACGCCGAATGAACCCTGGCTCATTACCGATTTCCGGTACAAGACACAGGCTGTCGACGAAGCAGGTGGGCTCGCGAGAGTGAGTATAGAAAGCCAGAGTCTCTGGGCGGGTCTTTGGCGTCTATTGCCGGAAGCGTCCGCCGTCAGGACAGTCGGTTTCGAATCCGCACACCTCCTTCACCGGGACTTCGAACGACTGCAGAACGCGGGAAAGCAGTGGCACTGGAAGCCAACAATCGATTTCGCCGAGGATCTACGCGCGCAGAAAGACGAGAATGAACTTGCCCTCATAGAGCAAGCAATCGCAGTTGCCACGGGAGCGCTCCAAAGCGTTTTGCCCCAGGTGAGAGCGGGGATGACAGAGAGCACGATTGCCGGACTTCTGGAAGGATCGCTTCGTGATGGCGGTAGTGAAGGTCTCCCCTTTCCAAGCATTGTCGCTTCCGGTTCGCGATCCGCGCTCCCCCACGCTCGTACTTCCTCCCGAACGGTAGAAAGGGGAGATTTTCTGTTGATGGACTTCGGCTCCGTTGTCGGAGGCTACTGCGCGGACATCACCAGAACCGTCGTGGTCGGAAAGTGCGACGCGCGGCAGCGCGAAGCGTACGACATTGTGCGCGAAGCAAACGCGCGCGCATCGGCGGCTGTTCGGTCGGGGATTTCGGGTCGGGAAGCCGATGCTGTGGCGCGAGACTACATTGCGGGCAATGGCTATGGAGACGCGTTCGGGCACAGTTTGGGTCACGGAATAGGACTCGAAGTGCACGAAGCGCCGCGGCTTGCCGCGTCGGCGGAAGGACTTCTGCCTCAGAACGCCGTAGTTACGATAGAACCCGGGGTCTATATACCGGAATGGGGCGGTGTGCGCATCGAGGATGACGTGTACCTTGGTGGCGACGGCTCTCGTATCCTTACATCATTTCCACGCGAACTGCTCGAGCTGTCGTGATTCTCATACGGACACACAACCGTCAGCCATGATCGATTTACGCTACGTGAAGAAGCTCGTCGAGCTACTGGATCAATCCACGGTTGATTCGATCGAGATTTCGTCTGACAAGGGGATGAAGCTCCGGATTTCGAAGTCTCCCCAGCAGCGAGGCGCCGTTCAGGTACCTCAGCAGCTCGCTTTGCCCACAATGATCGCCGCGCAACAGTTGCCTGCGGCACAGCAGACGCCCGCCGAGGGGGTGCCAGCCTTCACCAGCGAGGAGACAGCACGGCGCACGGAGCTCGCGAAGGAGAAATTTCTGGAAGTAAAGTCCCCCATGGTGGGGACCTTTTACCGGTCGCCCGAGCCCGGCGCGCAGCCATACATTACGGAGGGATCGCGAATAGAGAAGGGGCAGATTGTGTGCATCATCGAAGCGATGAAGATCATGAACGAAATCGAATCCGAGTTCACGGGAGTGGTTCGCGAGATAGCTGCCGCGGACGCGCATCCCGTAGAGTACGGACAGGTCTTGTTTCGGGTCGATCCCAATGGCTAATCCAGCTGTGACTGTTACTCAGGCTCAGGTCGATCCAAATGGCTAATCCCGCCGCCACTGCTACACAAGCTCAGGCCGCTCGGGCTGAAGGCGGACCGGCTTTCAATTTCAAGGCAGTGCTTCAGCAGATGATTCAGCTGAACGCGTCCGACGTGCATCTCAAGGTTGGCCGTCCCCCCGTATTGCGAGTAAACGGGGACCTGCAAACGCTGGATATGCCGGCATTGCGGCCAGAGGATTTGAAGCAGCTGGCCGAGCAAATCATGACACCGCGACAAGTCAGGGAATTTACCGAGAACAAGGAGGCCGACTTCGCCATCGGAGTTCCGGGGATTGGTCGCTTTCGTGTCAACGTGTTTCAGCAGCGCGGAACTGTGGCGTATGCTCTGCGCGCTGTCCCATATCAGGTGCGCACGGTCGAAGAGCTCAATCTTCCCCCCGTTGTCTCGGAAATTGCGATGCGTCCGCGTGGCCTGGTGCTCGTAACAGGAATCACGGGATCGGGGAAGTCGACCGCGCTGGCCGCGATGGTCCAACACATAAACGAAAACAGAAACGCCAACGTCATCACTATTGAAGACCCAATCGAATTTCTCCACCGCGACAATCATAGCAACATCAACCAGCGCGAAGTGGGAATGGATACGGGTAGTTTTTCGGCCGCTCTCCGACGGGTGCTTCGACAGGATCCCGATGTCATTCTGATTGGTGAAATCCGCGATCTTGAAACTCTCGAAGTCGCACTCAAAGCGGCCGACACCGGGCATCTGGTCTTCTCGACGTTGCACACGACGGATGCTGCGCAGACGATCAATCGCGTCATTTCCTTCTACGCTCCGCATCAGCAGAACGAGGTTCGCTTCATGCTCTCGAGCGCGCTCCAGGCCATCATTTCGCTTCGTCTTGTACCACGGAAAGACAGGCCCGGCCGAGTGCCTGCAGCCGAAATCCTGATCAACACCGCGGCCGTGCGCGACCAGATTCGTGACATGACAGCGTCGCTGAACATTCCGGACCTCATCAAGGAGGGAACCGTTCAGTACGGAATGCAAAGCTTCGACCAGTCGCTCATGGGATGGTACTCGCAGGGCGTCATTTCGTACGAGAGCGCGATGTTCTACGCCAGCAATCCGAGCGAATTCGCTCTGCGGGTTCAGGGTGTCGCAGGGTCTAGCGACACGAGTTGGGAGGGATTCCAACAGGACTCCACGGCGTAGTGGTGGAATGCATACATGCGGCGGGCATCGAGAGCGGTGAACCGCCTCGGCCGCAAGACGCGCAATCGGGGCATACGAGAGGGTTCGCCGCGGTGAGCGCAACGTGGCGGACGAGGATGCAGCGCCGCTCGGATGCCGCAGTATTTATGCGTTCATCCACATAGCCGAACGCCTGCCAGTCTGATGTTCAAAAAAGTTCTGGTCGCGAACAGGGGTGAGATTGCGCTCCGCGTCATTCGCGCTTG
>JACMME010000330.1 GCA_014379205.1 Gemmatimonadaceae bacterium | reverse complement strand
CCCGTTCCCGATTCCCGATTCCCGATTCCCGTACTCCCCATCCCCTATCCCCCACTCCCCATTACCAGCACTACGCTCGCCGTGGCCTGAGTCGGATACGACTCCATGACTGGTCCCGTGAACCACGCCTCGGCCGTCAGCCCTGTGTGCAGATCTGCGAAAGTACCGCGTCTGAGACCAGTGCTGTCGCGAACCAGGATTCGTGTATCGCGCGTCACGCGCACGCTGGATTTTTCCGATCCGGATTGATCGGTCGGGACTTCCTCGACGAGAATCGAGCCGAGCCGATCCCCTGTGGTGGCGGGCGTGGAATTGGTGATCGTGCCCCGAATTGATGGTGCGCCACTCGGAATGTCGACAGCCTTGCCTGCGCTGCACCCGGCAAGGATCGCGACGGCAATGACGGCTAGCGGACGGAGCATGTCGCGTGTACCAGGGGAGATGGTAAAACTCCGGCGGAGCTTGGTAGTCTCCGGAGTGTCTTCTCGAACCGGCTCTTTGTGCGGCAGTGATGTTGGCGTGAAACGCTGCGGCTTACACGTAAGGACTCTCGGGCAAGGAAGTGTGAATCCAATTTAGCGGGGGCGCGAAAGTGCACTAGCATTGAGCCGCGTACATTGCCGTGTCTCGTAGCCCGCACCGCTGGACCAACCTCTTATTATTGATTGTGCCTGAATTCCACGTCCCGCAGCGCCTACACATCACGCCGTGACCGAAGCAAGCCCCTCTCGCGGTAGAGTTATTGCCGCGTTCGCCGCCGTGTATGTGATTTGGGGATCGACGTATCTGGGAATTCGCGTCGCCATGGAAACCATCCCCAAGTTTCTTATGGGCGGCGTGCGCTTCCTCATTGCGGGCACGATCCTGTACGTTTGGGCCCGCTCTCGCGGTGACGCGCGGCCGACCCCCAGGCAATGGCTCGCCGCAACTATTGTTGGCGGACTACTCCTGCTCGGCGGGAACGGCGCAGTAATGTGGGCAGCACAGTTCATCCCGACGGGCATCGTGTCTCTGCTCGTAGCAATGGTGCCGTTATGGATGGTGCTCTTCGAGTGGCTCGGGCCACGAAAGATTCGCCCGACGACGGGAGTTGCTCTCGGTGTCGTGCTCGGCCTCGTGGGACTCGCAGTTCTGGCCGGACCAGCTCTATGGGGAGGCAAGGAGGGCGTTGATCCGGTCAGCGTGGTTGTTCTCATGCTTGGCTCGATGTCCTGGGCGGCGGGGTCGCTTTACTCACGACGTTCAACGCTTCCATCGTCATCTATTCTGGCGATGGGGATGGAGATGCTTGCCGGAGGCGTGCTGCTCTTTACTGCCGGACTTCTTTCCGGAGAGCTGCCGCGGTTTGATGTCGGAGCAGTGTCGGGTAGGTCGCTGGTCGCCATGGCGTATCTGGTAGCCTTCGGCTCGCTGATCGGATATACGGCTTACATCTGGCTGATGCGTGTTCAGCCAGCGGCGCGTGTCTCGACCTACGCCTATGTCAACCCGATCGTTGCGGTGTTTCTCGGCTGGCTGGTTCTATCTGAGCCGGTTACTCAGCGCACACTGTTCGCAGGCGCCATTATTGTTGGCTCAGTCGCGTTGATAACGACGACCGGAAGAAGCGCCGAGGAGCCGAGCCATCTGACCCCTCCCGGCGACTCAGTCACAACTCAGGCGGCGTAGATAGCGAACGCCGCCTGCATCTTTTCCCGTGCACCGAAAACCGAGCACTACACCGGGCACCGAACCCCGCGCAGTACCAACCGGGCACCGAGCACCGGTCTCGTCGCGCTCGAACCCCGAATGGCCAAGTGCCTTCAATCTCCCGACTGCGCAACCGGCCGAACCACCCTGTGCTCAGCGGTCCGGCGCTTGGGTTCCACGCCGAACAGCCGCGCAGCCTTCGTACGCCATTCGTCCATGATCTCGTAAAACGTCGGAATCACCAGCAGCGTGAGAAACGTCGAAGTTATGACGCCGCCGATAACCGCACGGCCTAGTGGAGCTCGGAAATCCGCACCCTCTCCTGCGCCGATCGCGACCGGCATCATTCCGGCGATGAGCGCGAAGGTCGTCATGAGAATCGGGCGCAGGCGGATCGCACCCGCTTCGATGAGCGCTTCCCGCAACGGTAGCCCATCCTTCTCGCGGGACCACTTCGCGAAATCGATGAGCAGAATCGCGTTCTTGGCGACAATTCCCATGAGGAGGATCACACCGATCATGCTCATGATGTTCAGCGTATCATCAGTTATGAGAAGCGCGAGCACCACGCCGATGAGCGACAACGGCAGCGAGAGCAGGATCGCCAGTGGATCGAGAAATGACCCGAACTGCATCACGAGAATCAGATACATCAGAAGCACCGCGGCGCCAAGCGCGGCGAAAATCTGACCAAACACCTCCGCTTGATCCTCTACTTCGCCCCCCATCGTCACGCGATAGCCAGGCGGAAGCTGTAGCGCATCGACCTTTTCCTGTACATCGGGGAGCACTTCGTTGAGCGATCTTCCGAACGTGTTGGCCTGCACGGCCACGACTTTTGTGCGGTCTAGATGGTCAATCTGTGCGGGTCCAATGCTCTGCTCGATGTTCGCGATCTGACCCAGCGGAAGCGTGGTAGCCGCGCCATCCGCGCCGCGCACCACCAGTGGTAACAGCTCGAGATCGGCCGCCCGGCGCCGTGATTCCGGCGCCAGCCGCACCACGACGTCGCGGGTCTCCCCTTGCGGATCGACCCAGTCGCCTGCGTCAATCCCGGCGAACGCCGGTCTCAACGACTGCGCAACCTGGCCGACCGTTACGCCCAGCGAGCCCGCTACGCCGCGGTTCAGCTCGACGTTGAGCTCGGGTCGCTGGCCCTTGGTGGACAATCCCACGTCAACCACACCCGGCACGCTGCGAATTTCCAGGGAAAGGCGGTCGGCAAGCTGCGCCAGCGTTGGAGCATCATCACCGCGCAGCTCGATCTGTATCTGCTTGACACCACCTCCCCACGACCCGCTGAATACGGAAACCGTCGCGCCGCCAATAGCCGCCACTTCGCGCCGAAGCTGTTGAGCGAATTGCGCCTGATCTACATCCCGTTCATTCTTTTTCTTTAGTCGCACGTAGATCTGCCCGGCATCCACCTCACCGGACGCTCCACCAATGGTTGTGTACGTGTAACGCACGACATCGGTGTGCGCGCGCGTTATGGCGCCAGCCTCTTCGGCTTTGATGCGCGTGTAGTCCAGATTCGATCCAGGCGGTGTCTCGATCTTGATGAGCACCTCGGACTGATCCATGTCGGGCATGAAGCCGCCACCACCAAACGAAACCTGCAAGGCTATGGCGCCCGCGAACGAGCCCACCGCAAGCAAAACCATCGCGGCGCGGTGATCCAGCGCCCAGCCGATGACTCGCCTGTAATTCTTCGCCTGTCGATCAAACCAGCTATTGAAGCGATCCAGAGCACGCGCGATCGGATTTCTGCGTTCGTGTGCCTCGATCTGGGGATCGGCCCAGTATGCGGACAACATCGGATCGAGCGAGAACGACACGAAAAGCGAAACCAGCACAGAGCATGCGATAGTCAGAGCGAACGGCTTGAACCACTGTCCCCCCACACCTCCCATGAAACCGATCGGAACGAACACCGCCACAATCGAAAATGTGGTCGCCGCGACCGCGAGCCCGATCTCATCGGTTCCCTCGCGCGATGCGGTGAAGTGATCTTTTCCCATTTCAATATGTCGCACGATATTCTCACGTACGACAATCGCGTCGTCTATCAGGATGCCGATCGCGAGCGACAACCCCATCAGCGACATTGTGTTGAGCGTAAAGCCGAACGCCCATACAGCGATGAATGACGCGAGCACGGAAACCGGAAGCGCCAAACCGGTGATAACCGTCGAGCGCCACGAGTTGAGGAAGAGGAAAACGACCAGTACCGTGAGTGCCGCTCCCTCGATCAGCGCTTCCTGAACGTTGGATACTGAAAGGTCTACGCGCTCGCCTGCATCCTGAACGACATCCAGCAACACGCCGGCAGGAAGCTTGGCGCGAATGCTGTCAATGCGGCTGCGAACCGCTCCGCTCACCGCTGTCGTGCTGTAGCCCTTGGACTTCCGAACGTCGAGTCCTATCGCCTCGCTTCCATTGTATAGCGCGAGAGTCCGCGCCTCTTCCGTACCGTCGCGCACGTTGGCCAGCTGGCCGAGCCTAATGATGCTGCCGTTACGCTCCGACACGACGAGTTGAGCGAAGTCGGAGGGCTCGAGCATGCGGCCCTTGAGCCGAATGGTGCGCTCATCGAGCGAGCCGCTCACCCTGCCAACCGGCACCGCCAGATTCTGAAGTTGCAGCGCCTGGACGACCTCGGCGACGCTGACTCCAGCGGCTCTCAAGGCATCGGGACGCAGCTCCACGGTCAGCTCACGTTCAATGCCCCCCACGACGGACACTTGCGCCACTCCCGCCAGCGCACGCAGCTCGCGAGTGATACCAGGATCAGCGAGGCGCGTAAGCTCCGGACTGCTCAAAGTCTTGGAAGACAGCGTCATCGAGAACACCGGAATATCGGTGTCAGAGAACTTCGCGAGCACCGGCTCCTCGATTTCGTCTGGAAGATCCGACCGAATTTCCGAGATCTTGTCGCGGATCTCCTGCGTCGCATCCCCCAGGTCTTTGTTGAAATTGAACTCCGTCGTAATTGCGGCAAAGCCGTCACTCGACTTCGAGCGCACGTCTTTAACGCCGCTTATCCCGGAAATTGCCTCCTCGATCGGTTCCACGACCTCGCGTTCAACCACATCTGGTGCGGCGCCCGGATACACAATGGTCGTAATGACGATCGGTTCCTGAACGTCCGGGAACTCGTCTGTGTCCAGCTGAAGCAGCGCGAAAATTCCGAAGATCACCAATGCCACCATTGCGGTGATTGTGACGATCGGACGTTTAATCGCGAAATCTGAAATGAACATTAGGCAGAAACCGGATCGGGAATGGGAGGAATTGGGAGTAGGGGATAGGGGATTGGGAGTAGAAAATCACTCCCCAAACCCCATCCCCCACTCCCCATGTTCAAGGCGAGGCAGCCCTGTCCGCGGGCACGCTTACGGTAACTGGCGTCCCCGGCGCGATGCCCTGCGCGGCGCCAAGAAGGAGCGTGTCTCCCGCTGCAACACCGCTTCGAATCTCGAGGCGTTCTGTCGCCTCATCGCGAAGACCCAGCTCCACCGTCACCTTTTCCGTCTTGCCGTTCTTGATGCGGGTAACCGAAGGCTGAAGGCCGCGGACATCTACGGCGGTGACTGGAACGACCAGCCCCTCGCGCGTCTCACTGGCTACCCTTCCTTCCGCGAACAGGCCGGAAACAAGCCGCCCGCCGCTATTGGGGATTTCGATAGTGATGCGCACCTGACGGGTAGCGGGATCGGCCACGGGATTTATGCGGGCTATCCGGCCAGCGAACGTGCGACCCGGATAGCCATTCACCGAGAACTCAACAGGCGCGCCCGGTCGCAGCTCGCTCAGCTCTTCTGCGCGTACCGAGGCCTCGAGCTTCATGCTCGACGGGTCCACTACCGTGAACAAGGCCGCACCCGGCTGGACAACATCGCCCGCGCTTACGGGCCGGTCGCTTACGACGCCGGTGAGCGGTGCGCGGATCTCGGTTCTGGCCAACTGCTGCTGAGCAATCGCGAAGCGCGACTGCGCGTCGGCCAGCTGGGACTCAGCGCTCGACACACTCAGTTTCGACATCTCCAGATCGCGGTCCGCGATCGCACCCGCGCCGGCGAGCGCTGCGGATCGCTCCTGGTTTCGGCGAGCGACGGTGGCACTCTGCTCGGCCGTACGCACAGCTGCACGAGCGGACAGGAAAGCGTCGCGCAGGCCGGTCTCGTCGATCCGGGCCAGAAGCGCGCCCTTCCGCACCGCTTGTCCCTGCTCGGCGTAGGTTTGCAACACCGCCCCTCCCACTTCAGCCCTTACCGTAGCTTCAAAACGTGGCGCCAGCGATCCTGAAATGCCGGGTCCGCTCTTCAATTCTGACTGTTCGACGACAACCACATTTTCTTTTCCCACTTTGGCGGCGACAATGCTGTTCGCTTCGGCAGCGTTGGCTGATTCACCATTCTTGCACGCACCAATCGCGAGCGCGCCTGCAAGCGCGACCGCCGACACCCGCACTACTCTTCCGACACTCATGGTAACCCCGCTCCGGTCTGGCTAGCCTGTGTAACACTGGCCTGAGATGGCCGCTGTTGTTGCTGTTGTTCGCTTGGTACACGTGATTGTTGTGACGCTCCACGTGCGGTTCGACTCACGCCGAATGCGCCTATGGGCAAATCCCGCAGGAGAGCGACGCGTGCGCGAGCCACTTGCAGATCGCGCGAGGCAACCGCGCGATTCGCTTGCGCCTGCTGCAGGAGAATCCGTGACTCGGACAGTTCCGTCTGCGTGGATATTCCTTCGCGATATCGAATCTCGGCAATGTTGTATGCTCGCGCCGCCTGCGACGCGGTTCCACCACTCGCTGCCCAGGTCGCCTCCGCCGCCTCCAACTCGGCAAGGGCGCTGCGAGTGTCGAGCTCGGCGAGCTCGCGGGTCTGCTCAAGAAGTAGCCGCCCCTCCGTCAAGTTCGCTTCCGCCACCAGCTCGTCGCCACGAATTCGACCGCCCGTAAAGATCGGCACAGACAGGTTTACACCCACCGTCCAGTTGGTGCGGAATTCGTCTAGAGAGGGCAACCCGCCAATGGGATATCCGACGCGGCCAAAGACAGAGGAAACGCTCACAGTAGGCAAGCGTTGCGCTCGCGCTATTCGCTTGAGGTTTTCCTGTATCGCAACGTTTTCGGCGGCCTGCCGGACGGGGGCACGCGCACTCGTGGCCGTATCGGGTGTGGTGGAAGTAAGAGACGCGAGGCGGGTCGGCGCGACCGCAAGACTGTCGCCAAGTCCAGTTGTCAGCACGACATCGTGATCCAGGCGGAGGTCCAGCAACTGCTTCAGCCGGAGGTACGCGAGCTCCCGGTCGGTGCGCCGGGCCACGACCACAGGACGCTGGTTGTCGCGCGTGACCTGAGCACGGAGAAGATCGAACTCCGGTTGAGTACCCACCTGCCGCGCCAGCTGCGTGTGCCGCAGAGTGGTCTCAGCCTGCTCGAGTGTCGACTCCGCGATGACGTACAATCTGCCCGCGAGCACGGCATCGTAGTACGCCTGCGTAACATCCAGGATTACCTGCGCGCGCGACGATGAAAGCGAGATGTTCGCGGCACGCCGTCCCGCATTTGCTGCGCGAGCCTGGGCTGTAACCCGTCCACCGGAAAACAGCGTCTGCGAGCCCGTCAGGCCCAGCGTGTACGCGTTCGCGCGTCCGAATGGAAGGCTGCTGAAATCAAAACCCCCTCCTGTGGCGCGGCAGTCTGTCGCGAGAGCAAGGGCCCGCTCCAGGCTGTCCAGACGCTGGTCAGCAGTAAGCGATCCCGCGGGCACAAATGGTTTGCAGGGAGCCCGCGAGTCTGCAGGACCGGCATCGAGTCCGCGAAATTCTGAATCCAGAGTTCGCGTATACAATAAGGAGCCTGCGATCTGTGGAAAAAATTCACTCCGCGCCCGATACAGCTCGCCGCGAGCTCGTGTAACGCCCGCGCGCGCGATGGCTATGTCCTCGCTCGCTCTCTCCGCGATGCCGAGTGCTTCGTCGAGAGAAAGTTCACGCGCCTGAGTAGCAGTTGACGATACGCCAACTGGTGCGGCAGTAGGCGTCTGCGAGTGCAGTGCACCCGCACCAAGCGCAATGAGCAATACAGCCGTGGCGGCCCGCGCCACACGCTTTCGCGCTCGTGCTTTCGGCTTCACGCCGCTGGCCTGAGGCGCTCCGATCGCACGCATCGCGAGGCGGACATAAGCCGTAAGCGCCTTGTCGGAGGAATCACCATACATCTCCGGCAGAATTCCGCGCCACATCGCGTCGGCAAATACGACTGCCATGAGCATCCAGGTAGCCGCATGCGCATCGAAATCATCGGACGCAAGACCACGTTCCCGCAATCGCTCGAAATATGCGCGCAGCTCCATCGCAGGTTGGGCGGGGCAGTTCGCCGCGCCACGAGCCATGTCCGGATGCTCCGTCATCTCGCCCATCGATGTGCGAATGAGGGAGCGCCGCTCGTGCAGAAACGCGAAGTGCGCGCGGCACCAGCCGATGAGCTCGCGCTCCGGATCCAATGGCTCCAGTGGCAGAAGGTTCAGGGGCATGCAGCTCACGCCGTGCTCACGCGTGGCCTCAAGGATAAGCGCATCCTTGGATCCGAAGTGGCGGAACAGAGTTATCTCATTGACGCCAGCTTCCTGTGCGATGCGGCGTGTCGTAGCGCCGCGATAGCCGGCTTCGGCATACACAGTCGCGGCGGCGGCGAGAAGTTTTTCACGAATTTCCATGGTGCGAGCAACATAGCGGAAACACGTGTGTAAGCAAGTGGCTACTTACATTAGGGAGTGGGGTTGTGGGTTCGGGAGTGACTCGGGAATCCCGATTCCCGATTCCCGCTTCCCGCTTCCCGTTTCACTCCCCACCCCCCACCCCTACTCCCTACTTCGCCCCCGGCATCAGTACCACGAATCTGCTCCCCTGACCCACCGTGCTCTCGGCGATCACGTCCCCACCAAGCAGTCGCGCAAGCTGGCGCGCCACGCTGAGACCCAGCCCTGTGCCTCCCACACGTCGGGTTGCGCTCTGCTCCACCTGCCAGAACGGATCGAACACGTGATCCAGATCGTCCCGCGAAATACCAATTCCGGTGTCAGTGACCTCAAAAACCGTGCGGCCACCGTCGAGACGTGCGACCAGCTCTATGGTCCCGTGGTCCGTAAACTTTACGGCGTTCCCAAGCAGGTTGCACAGAATCTGGCGCATCTTGCTGCGGTCGGTCTCCATGCGCACGCCCGCGTCAGGTGCATGCACCTTGAGACGCAGTCCCTTCTTGAGCACCAAAGGCTCCATTAGGACACACGCGGAGTCCACCAGCTCGGCCACGTCGACATCTTCCGGATAAACGCGCTCCTGTCTCGACTCCATTCGTGCGAACGTCAGAATCTCCTCGACCAGCTCCAGCAAGTGCTCTCCGCTCGCGCGTATGCGGCCCAGTTGCTCCTTTTGCACGGCGTTTACCGGACCGACTATCTCGTCGTGCAGCAGCTCGGCATATCCGAAAATCGCGCTGAGTGGTGTCCGAAGCTCGTGGCTCATGGCGGCGAGAAAGTTGCTCTTCGCCAGGCTCGCTTTTTCTGCAGTCAGATGCAGCCGTGCATTGTCGATTGCCATGCCCCCACGAAGTGCCAGCTCTTCTGCCAGCTCAAGCTCGTGCTCGCCATACACGCGGCCGGACTCGGAAGTCGCGAGTGAGATGGCACCAATAGTCACTCCGCGCGCCTTGAGTGGCACGATGATCAGCGACTTTGGGGCGAGCGCTTCAAGAATTTCCAGCACGCGCGGCTCCGCCGTCACGGAAGCGGCCATTTCAGGTGGCAACGCCTCGAAGAGCACGGGCTCACCTGTGCGCAGCACGTTTGCGAGAAGGCTGCGCGGATCGGCAGGATCAGGAAATTTCAACTGCGCGAGCTCGCGCAGCATGAATTCTTTCTCGCTCGACGCGGCTGTAGCGGAAACCTGCTTGATGTGCCCGCTCTCCTCCACTTCATGAATCAGGCAGTAATCCGCGATTTGTGGCACGGCCAGCTGCGCCAGCGTCGCCAGACCTTCGTAGTAGTCGTGCGTACCAGCGAGCGCCCGGCTCGCTTCTCCCAGAAAATGCTGCGCTTCCTCCAGGTGGTGCTCGGCCGCGATGTCGTGAATCTCCCACCGCAGGCCGACCAGCGATCCGTCCGGTCGGTGTACGGCAGTGGCCGTCAGAGAACCATCGAACGGCGCACCGTTGCGCGGACAAATGCGAAAGAGCCACCGGCTCCGCGCGTGCGCATTCCGGAGCGCCGAAAGCTTGCCGATGAAATCGCGCTGCGCGTCCCTGTCCAGAAACAGCGCGAGTGAGCTATCCTCCAGAGCATGGCAGGGAACGCCCAGAAGCGCCGCTGCCGCCTGGCTTCCCGCGCGGATGACGCCGGACTCGTCGGTGATCAAATAGGCGTCAGACGCATATTCGAAAAGCTCACGATAAGCCGACGGCCGGAGGTGCAGCTCCGACACACCGGCAGACGGCGAGGATCGGGGTTCAGCGGTCACGCGAAAGACATCCCTGGGGAAATCAGCATCAGGCACTGCAAAGTCACTCGCCGTTTGCCGGCTCCCGAACGGGTACCCCGGATCCTTGATCCCTGACGCCAGAGTCCTTCAAATCGTTGAAGTATCCCCAGGTCCAACCTATGAGCGGGATGACAAGGAAGAACCACCAGGTCATCGCTCCATACAATGGCATGTACGGGAACCCAGTTGAGCGGTGTGACATGCGTGTGTCGTTATACGTAACGAACAACACGACAAGTAAAACCAGCGCGATTAGCCAGAGCACTCCAACCAGCGCGACACTTCTTTTCCTTTTCGCCATCTTGCCCCTCTCGAGCGAGGTTACAGTAGCAATAATTAGTAATCCTTCATTCGCGATTCGTAAACTGCGGTGTCCTGTTGTGTAAAACGAGTTCGAAATCAGCGATCCAGCCACCGAAGCCGCGGTGAAGCGCCTCGCATTCGCTGAAGATAAACCGCGCAATGTCCACGTGCACCTCTCATCGGCTCCTCTTCTCTCTCGCAAGCCCTGGCAAGCTACCCGCCCGTGAAACCTTCCACCAATAGACTCCCGCCCGGCCCCCGCGCCCGATATCCGGGCCAGCATCTCGTCGCTTTTGCCCGCGACCGGCTCGGCTTCCTGCGCCATCTCTCCGCACACGGCGATGTTGCGCACGTCCAGTTTGGAAACCAGCATTTCGCCATAATCAACAATCCCGACTACACCCGCCAAATCCTTGTAACCGACAACCGAAACTTCACGAAAGGACGTGGGCTCGAGCGCGCGAAGCTCCTGCTCGGCGAAGGACTGCTCACAAGCGAGGGGGCCTTCCACCTCCGGCAGCGTCGTCTGGCACAGCCGGCCTTCCATCGCGAGCGGATTGACGCGTATGCAAGAGTTATGGTAGACCACGCTGCCCGGGCTCGCGAGCGCTGGGTGGATGGAGCGATCGTGGACATTCATCAGGAAATGACACGGCTCACATTGGGCATCGCCGGCAAGACGCTCTTCGATGCCGACGTCGAAGGTGAGTCACGAGAGATCGGAGAGTCGCTCACGGCGGCGTTCGATGTCTTCAACCTCGCCCTGTTTCCATTTTCGGAGCTGTTGGACCACCTGCCGCTCCCATGGACGCTTCGGTTCAAGGCAGCCCGCCGTAGACTCGACAGCACGATCTACAGAATAATCGCCGAACGCCGCGCTCGGGCTGGCGACCGCGGCGACCTTCTGTCCATGCTGATGGCCGCGCAGGACACGGAGGGCGATGGCGGCCGAATGACGGACACACAGCTCCGCGACGAAATCATGACCATACTGCTCGCCGGCTACGAGACCACGGCGAATGCGCTCACCTGGACGGCGTATCTCCTTTCGCAGAATCCTGAAGCGGAGTCGCGCTTATTGGACGAATTGAACTGTGTGCTCGATGGCCGGCTGCCTGTCATGGCGGATGTTCAGCGTCTTTCCTACACCCGGATGGTGTTCGCCGAATCCCTGAGGCTCTACCCGCCGGCATGGGTGTTGGGCTACCGAGCCATCAAGGCCTTTACTCTTGCCGACTATGACCTTCCCGCACGCACCATCCTGATCATTAGTCCCTTCATAACGCAGCGCGACGCTCGCTATTTCCCGGACCCCGAACGCTTCAACCCGGATCGTTGGACGCACAAAGCGGTTGCCGAGCGGCCGCGCTTTGCCTATTTCCCATTCGGCGGTGGTCCGCGCCAATGCATCGGCGAACAATTCGCGTGGGCCGAAGGTATTCTCTTGCTCGCGACCATCGGGCAGAGATGGCGTCTCCGGCTTGCACCCGAACATGCAGTCGCTCTCGATCCCAGCTTCACGCTCCGTCCCAGAGGAGGTATGCCCATGATTACCCACCTTCGCCCAAGCAGGCTGTCATGAAGAAAACACGCACTGCGGCAATTACACTGGCGCTCCTCGTCGCCACGGCGGCTGCCCTCGCCGCGCACGACCTCTTTCTCAAGCTCGACGAGTATTGGGTCGCGCCGAACACAGCCGTCCGCATCCCGCTCCTTAATGGGACCTTCCGCAAGAGCGAAAACTCCGTCACGCGCGACAGGGTACGGGACGTGAGCGTCGTGGCGAGCTCAGGCATCCAGCACCTCAGCGACTTCGATTGGAAGGACACGAGCGACACAACCTATCTCGGAATAAGAACGGGAGCTCCGGGCACGTACGTGATCGGCGTATCAACCAATCCAAAGGATCTGAAACTGTCGGGCAAGGACTTCAACGGCTACCTCCGTGAGGAGGGGCTGAACGACGTGGTCGAGATGCGCCGAAAGAAGGGTGAACTCGGCAAGGAGTCGAGCGAGCGGTACGCCAAGCATGTGAAGGCTGTCTTTCAGGTGGGCACCGAGAAGTCCGAAGCCTACAAGACTCCGCTGGGCTATCCTGCCGAGATTGTGCCGCTGGGGAATCCTTACGACATGCGAGTGGGAAGCGTGCTCGAGGTGCAGTGTCTCGTCGATGGATCCCCCGCGAGCAACATCGTGGTTCTCTCAGGTGGCCAGGCTGGCGCGAAACGACTTCCGCCACGCCAGGTGCGCTCGGACTCCAATGGCATCGCTCGAATCAGGATCACCTCGCGCGGCCGGTGGTACGTGAAATTCATAAGCATTCGCGAGATGGACGAGCCCGACATTAACTACGAGTCGAAATGGGCGACGCTGACGTTTGGGGTCAGGTAGGGGAAGGATTGCGGATTGCGGATTAACTGCGTACTGCGTGCTGCGTAGTGAACTCGAACTGCGAAGTCGATTCGATCATAAATTATCGACGCTATAGCGCTTTCCCTGTGTGTATTTTATCGCGGGCATTTTCGAGCCTTTTGGGTCTGAATCGCTAGCGCCGGTACGCTGGACGCAGCTCAGGTGGCGCTTCACTACGCGGTGCCCAGTTCACGCTGTACCCAGTTCGCAATTCACGCAGTTCGCAGTTCACGCAGTACGCAGTACAGAGTGCCCAGTTCACTTCGCAGTTAAATCCGCAATCCGCAATCCGCAATCAATTCTATTCCAATTCTCGCATGCTCATTTCCTTTGCCGCCAACGGCCGCACCGTTTCCGGCTATTTGTCACTCCCGAAATCGGGAAGCGGTGCTGGCCTCATCGTCGTTCAGGAATACTGGGGACTGGTGGATCACATCAGGGATCTCACAGAGCGATTTGCGGCTGAAGGCTTTGTCGCACTGGCGCCGGATCTGTATCACGGTGAACAAACCAAGAGTCCCGACCAGGCCGGCAAACTGCTAATGGCCTTGAACATCGCCAATGCCGGCAAGGATCTTCGAGGCGCAGCCGAGTATCTTCTCGCGCACAGTGCAGTGCAGCCGAAAAAGGTGGCCGCCATCGGATTCTGCATGGGTGGTCAGCTCGCGTTGTACGCGGCACAGGAACACCCTGATCGGATAACTGCGGTGGTGGATTTTTACGGCATTCATCCCAATGTGAAGATCGAGCCGTCCCGGGTTACGGTTCCCGCGCAGGGCCATTTTGGCAAAAAAGATCCTTCAGTAAAGGAAGACACCGCCCGCGCACTCTTTGAGCGTATTGGCTCGGAAGGCGGCGAGGCTGAAGCGTTCTTTTACGACGCGGGCCATGCCTTCTTCAATGATGCTCGCCCCGAGGCTTACGATCCCTCCTCAGCTGAAAAGGCATGGGAGCGCACCCTGGCATTCCTCGAACCCATCTGACATAGCACTACTGATCACTGACCCTGAGACTGACACTGGCCACTGCTTCTGAGACTGACACTGTCACTGGCACTCTCCCGTCCGGAATTCCGCGCCGATGCCTGGCACCAGTCTCAACTCTCAGTGACCAGTGATCGGCGTCAGTTCCGATCGCCATAACTTGGCCAGCGGCCCTTTGCCTCCCTCCGCAACTCGCGCGACGATCGAGATCATTCTGGCCGCGCTGGGCTTCAGTGCCATCTCGATTCTGACTGTCGTCGCCACCCAACGAGGCGGAGCGACCCTCCTATCGGTGCTGGCGTGGCGCTACCTCCTGGCGACCTTGGCTCTGATAGTCTTGAGCGGCGGCGTCACGCAACTCCGAATAACTCGCCGCCGGGCATCCGCTTTACTGCTCCTGGGCGGCGGCGGACAAACGCTGATCGCTCTTCTTGCGCTATCCGCCTTGCGCTTCATCCCGGCTTCAACGCTCGGTTTTCTTTTCTACACATTCCCAGCGTGGGTCGCGCTCTATGGAATAATGCGCCGTACTGAGCGCCTCGACGCGCGACGCGCTTCGGCGCTACTGCTGGCGCTGGCTGGAATCGCGGTCATGGTGGGTGTACCGACAAGCGCCGGCGGAAGTCTCACTGGGGTTGTGATGGCGCTCGCGTCCGCTGTCGCATACGCCATGTACATCCCGCTGTTGAAGCGGCTTCAGAGCGGCATCACCTCCACCGCGGCATCCGCGTATGTCTGTGCGGGCGCCGCCATCATTATTGTTTCGATAGGCGCTTCGTCTGGCGCATTTCACATCGACATGAGCACCACAGCCTGGGGAGCTGTTCTCACGCTTGCTCTTGTCTCGACCAGCGCCGCCTTTGTGCTCTTCATTCGAGGATTGGCGGTACTCGGCCCGTTGCGCAGCGCAATAATCTCGACTGTCGAGCCGTTCTTTACGGCCATTCTGGCGGCAGTGGTTCTGTCGCAGCCCATCACAGTCGCCACTCTCGCAGGCGGCGCGATGGTGGCGACAGCTGTAATCACGCTCACGCTTGCCAGGAGTACGGCGGCTGCGACCGCTACAGATCAATAAGCCGGTGGCTAACGAGCAAGTGCCGGCCTCGATACTGCCTGCATAGCCGAATACCGGCGGCCACCGTTCGTGATTCGCTGACGGTGCTCCTTTGGTAAGCTCAAGAAGAACGCCCGGAAATATTGCCAGTTCCTAGCGCGGAGAACTGCGGCCGGGCATCAAGACGGGAAGGTTATACCTATTCTACGTAAACAACGGATCATACGGATCGACTCGTGCGGCGATGTCGCTCTCACCACCAACGGAGCAATCCCTTTGATCCGTTGTTTCCAAAGCATCCGTTATAACCTTCCCGTCTTGATGCCAGAACGGAGGACAGCCGTGCGCGGGAAAGACCGCGTCACGCTTTATTGCGACGGCGTGGCCCCGCGGATACCGACTG
>JACMME010000329.1 GCA_014379205.1 Gemmatimonadaceae bacterium | reverse complement strand
TCGCCCGTCGGTGGGATCGTCGGCCCGGGCACGCAAGCTGTTTCGCTGTCGCTGACCAAGGCCGTTCGCATCACGGAGGGTGTCCGACTGCAGCTTGGCGCACAGGCCGCGAACCTCCTGAACCACGTGAACTATGCTCCGCCGAACACCACGTTTAACACCGCGGCGTTCGGCACTATTTCAGGCGTGCAGGCCGCGGAAGGCGCGGGCCCACGTCAGATGCAGATTACAGCACGGCTGACTTTCTAAAGGACTCCGCCAAATGCTTCTTCTCACTTCCCGGAAGTGTGTATTGCCCCTGCTCGGCATCGTCGGTCTTCTGCCCGCGCAGGAAGCCTCGCCGGGCATTCCTATCGACCACCAGCTCACCATCACCAAATGTGGCGGCTGTCATCAGCGCGACGCCAACGGAATGATGAGACGGCTTTCCTACATCCGCACGACGCCGGAGGTCTGGGAAGAAGCCATTAAACGAATGGTTCGCCTGAATGGCCTCTCTCTGAAGCCGGAGGAGGCGCGCCCGATTCTGAAGTACCTAAGCGCGAACAATGGACTCGCCCCGGAAGAAGCAAAGCCTATTTTCTGGGAGGCTGAGCACCGAATGTTCCGCGATCAGAGCGACAAGATTCCTGCTGACGCGCTGCAGCATACCTGCAACTACTGCCACACGATCGGCAGAGTGCTTGGCCAACGGCGCACCAAAGATGATTACGAGAAGCTGATCACCATGCATCTCGGCTTGTTCCCAGGTTCGGAGAATACGCTGCGTCCAAGACGTCCGAGCGGGCCACGTCCTGAGCAACCGGTTGTTTACTCCGCTCCCACCGGCGGGAATCCGGCTGTTGTCGGAGCGCCCCCGCCCGCTGTTCCTGTGCGAGCCGATGGCAAGACCCCGGCAGAGGCGGCAGTTGAATATCTGTCCTCGGCGCAGCCATTACTGACACCGGAATGGGCGGCGTGGAAAGCAGCCATGAAGGCGCCGAAACTGGAAGGCAAGTGGATGCTGATCGGGTACCAGCAGGGCCGCGGTCGAGTGTTCGGCACGGTAACGGTCGAACCGGGAGCGAGTCCGGATGAGTTCGTCACTCGCACGGAACTCGAGTACGCCAATTCGCGGAAGACCCTCACGCGCACCGGCAAGAGTATCGTCTACACAGGCTATAGCTGGCGCGGTCGCAGCACAGGGCCAAAAGGCACCTCATCAGATCCCGGGTCAGAACCAGCCGAATGGCGCGAGGCGCTGATGGTCTCACGCGACGGAAACAGTCTCGAAGGCCGCTTCTTCTGGGGCGGCTATCAGGAATTCGGCATCGATGCGCGTCTTACCCGAATCGGGACGCAACCGATGGTGGCCGGAGGCAGCGCGTTCTCTCTGCTCTCGCCATCTACTACGGAATTGCGAATCTACGGCGCGAATCTGCCCGCAGATGTGAAGCCAGCGGACTTCGATCTGGGCAGTGGCATCAGCGTAAAACGCATCATCAGCAAAACGCCATCGGTGGTAACGGCCGAAGTGCAAGTCGACGCGAAGCTGACTCCCGGCGTGCGCGACATCTCGATCAACCGCATTACAGCGGAGCGCGCCTTCGCGGTTTACGACAAACTCGCCTACCTGAAAGTTACGCCCGATGCGAACATGGCGAGACTTGGCGGCGTAGTAGCACCCAAGCAGTTTGCCCAGTTTGAAGCGATCGGCTGGTCGGCCGGCGCCGATGGAAAACCCAACACAGTCGATGACGTACCTGTCGGGCCCGTGGCGGCGCGATGGGGCATAGAGGAGTTTCTGGCAACCCCCGATGATGACGACGCGAAGTTTGTGGGGGCAATGAACGATCTGGGATTGTTCACTCCCAACATCGAGGGTCCAAACCCGGAGCGCAGGAAGCAGAGCAACAACTTTCCAACCAATAACTGGGGCGATGTGTGGATCTCTGCGACCTATGACTCGCCCGGTGGGAACGCACTGAAAGCACGGTCGTACCTGGTGGTGACCATCCCTGTTTACGTTCGCTATGACCAACCGGAGGTAGGCCAGTGAGCACAGTTCCAGCACCACTTGCGCCAACAGCACTTGTGCCAGCGGTACCGTATCGGGTCCGTGAGCACCACCCATTTAGCGCAGCGGGGGAGCGGTTCCTTTACCTCGTGCCGAGCGGAGCGATTTTCGCGCTGAATGAAATTGGCCGGGAGATTCTCGACGAAGTTTCGGCAAGGGAACAGGATCGGCCCCAACTGGTGGAACGGCTGCTGGATCAGGGCTACTCGGTGGCTGAGATTCGGTCGGCGTTAAGGGAACTTGAGGAAGCGGGGGCGCTTTCGCTTGGCGACGCTCCAGTAGATCTTCCGAAGGTACCGGCGCGAAGTTTCCCGCTTCAGCGCATTGTGCTGAACGTGACGAATCAGTGCAACCTGGCCTGCGGTTACTGCTACGAGTACAGCGAAGACAAGATCAGCAAGACCGCCAATAAGCCGAAGAACATGAACCACCAGATCGCCGAGGCTGCGGTCGATCTGTTGTTTCGCGAGTCGGGCGATCACCCTTCCGTGCACGTCACGTTCTTTGGCGGCGAGACGCTGCTGAACTTTCCGCTACTCCGTTCGACAGTCGATTACGCGAGGAAACAAGCTGCCAGCGCAAACAAGCGCGTGGAGTTCAGCCTGACAACCAACGCCACTCTGCTGACCGAAACCATCGTTGATTTTTTGGCCGAACAGCGCGTCGGCGTGACTGTCAGCATTGACGGCGACAGGGAAATGAACGACCGGATGCGCGTGTTCCACGATGGCCGTGGCAGCTACGACGTGATTGTTCCAAAGATTCGCTTGCTTCTTGAGCGCCACCGCACGAATTCCATCGGCGCGCGGGTGACATTGAGCGCGGGTGTGGCGGAGATCCGCCGCATCTACGATCATCTTACGCGTGAAGTTGGCTTCAAAGCGGTAGGCTTCTCACCTGCCACCGCCAATCCGAGCCGGCTCTACAGCATCGGTCCGCAGAAGATGAGCAGCGTGCTGGGAGGCTTTGAGGAACT
>JACMME010000328.1 GCA_014379205.1 Gemmatimonadaceae bacterium | reverse complement strand
CCCAGTGCCCGGTGCCCGGTTGGAACAGCCCGGTGCTCGGTGCCCAGTTGGTTCAGCGACGGTGCTCGGTGCTCGGTTGCTGCAGTGCGGGGCTCGGGCGAGGGACAAAGCGCGAAACTCTCAGAGGTTCTTCGCAGTTCGCAGTTTGCTTGTGGGAACTTTCCCGAACGCAGCCGGCTAGGTGTCAGAATGAAGCACCGGCCCACTCCAACCTGTCCAATCCAGCCCTCGCACTTGTGAGATAGCATGCTCTTCTTGCTCGCATTCATCGGCGGTGTGCTCACAATACTGAGCCCTTGTATTCTTCCCGTGGTGCCTCTGATATTCGGACGCGCCGACCGGCCTTTTCGAAGGGAAGGACTTCCATTGCTGCTCGGGTTGGCCGTCACATTCTCCATCGTCGCTACGGCGGCTACCGTCACCGCGGGTTGGGTCGCGCAGCTGAATGAAGCGAGCCGGTGGATAGCCATGATCCTGCTCGCTGGAACGGGAATGTTGCTTCTTCTGCCGCGAGCGGCCGGCGGCGTCACTCGGCCGATAGTGCGAGCGGGTCAACGCCTGGAAAACTGGGGGGATCGCCAACCTCCCGTAGTGCGTTCCCTGGCCGTTGGCGCCGCGGTCGGCCTCCTGTGGGCTCCGTGCGCAGGCCCCGTGCTTGGGCTCGTTGTAGCGGCGGCCGCGCTGCAAGGTGGTGGTGTGGAGAGCGCCTTTCTCTTTCTCACGTTCGCACTCGGCGCAGCGACATCTCTCTCGCTCGTCTTGCTGGCGGGAGGTCGAGCGTTCGGCGCCATGAACAGGACGATGCGCGCGGAGCTCACGGTCCGTCGTGCGCTGGGCGTCCTCACGCTTGCGGGAGTCGCTGTAATCGCGGCAGGGTGGGATCGCGCGCTGTACGCAAAGGGGGGAGTTCCAGGCGCTGAGGCAGCGGAAAAGTTGCTGACCGAGCGGTACGGAAGAAGCGCAAGCGCCCCGGACTCTCGCCCTTCGCTCGACGTTGGAGAGTCTCTGGACGATTTTGCCAGGAAAAGGGAAATGGCGGCGAAAGCTGCCGCGCTTTCCGGTCCGGCGCTCGCTGACGAAGGAGAGATGCCCGAGCTGAACGGGGTTACCGCCTGGATCAACTCACCGGTTCTTACTCGAGACTCGCTTCGCGGAAAAGTGGTTCTTGTCGAATTCTGGACGTACAGCTGTTACAACTGCCTGAACGCCCTGCCACACGTAAAGTCGCTCGAGGCGAAATACCGCGACGATGGTCTGGTCGTTATCGGCGTGCACACGCCTGAGTTTCCGCGCGAAAAAGTACTCGACAACGTTCGGGACCAGGTAAAGACCCTGGGCGTGGTATTCCCGGTGGCCGTAGACAACGATTACCGAGTCTGGAATGCGTTCCGGAATCGGTACTGGCCAGCGGCATACTACGTCGATAAGAACGGACGTATTCGATACCATCATTTCGGCGAGGGACGTTACAAGGAGCAGGAGCAGGTGGTGCGGAAGCTGCTCGCGGAGCCTTATTCCGAGAGGAAGGCTGAGTGATGACGGATACTGCGAGGGGGGAGGACGGCGGGACGCTGGGTGAGGAGACTGCATCCTCGACCGCTCTCAGGCCTCCGCTACCAAAGACTGCGACAGACGACAAACCTCACAAGAGCAACGCACGGCATCATTGGATCGTCCGAGTCACGCATTGGGCGTTCGCTGGGGCGTTCGTCATCATGGTTGGAAGCGGTTTGCAAATCTTCAACGCGTACCCTCGCTTCGCTCTCAAAGGTGGCACGTTCTGCTGCTATCCGTTCGAAGGCAAATCCATACCTGGCTGGCTCACATTTGGCGGGTGGCTCGCTGGCGCGCGGAACTGGCATTTCGCAGCGATGTGGGTGCTGGTACTGACGGGGATCGTTTATCTTTCCTTCATCTATCTGCATGGCGAATGGCGCGATCTCGTTCCTCGTCGAGGAGACATTCGGGACGCGTGGGAAATGCTCAAATTCTATCTCTTCGTGCGGCGGGATCACCCGCGCCAGGGCAAGCACAATGCACTGCAAAAGACGTCCTATTTCGTGATGCCGATCGTCGCGGCGATCATCGTTCTCAGCGGACTCGCAATCTGGAAACCTGTGACGCTGGGCTGGTTGACGGCAGTATTCGGCGGCTACGTTTGGGCGCGATACTGGCATTTCGTCAGCATGATCATCCTCGTACTGCTGGCGCTCGTGCACGTCTTCATGGTGTTCGCGGTAGACCCTTACAGCATTCGCTCGATGATCACCGGCGGATACAACGAACGAAACTCACCCGAGGCGCGCAATGCACGGCCGTTTTATCACCTGCTGCCACGCTGGAGCCGGAGATCCAGAGCGGCTCGCGCCTCGCAGGCGGTTGAGGCGGAGGGATTATGAGCCAACTCAGAGTTCTTCGGGTCGTGGAGCGAGCTCACGGCATTCTGTCTTCGAGAGATGCTGACGCACCTGACGTCGCACAGGTGAACGAAGCGCATCGCTCACTGCGGCCGGAGGAAGTCTCGAAAGCGGTATCGGCATGCGACCGCCGGGATTTCCTCAGCATGAGCGCTTGCTCGCTCGCGACCGCCCTGCTTGCTGCGTGCAACTCCCGCGGGCCGGATGAGGCAGAAAAAGTCTTGCGCTTCGCCGAGCGTCAGAACGAGGTGGTGGAACGCTGGCTGCTCAGGCATACGGCAATGAATCACGCGCGTGGTCGCATTGCTGGCAGCGCATTTCCCATGTACTTCATTTCCAAAACGTTGCCGGTGTGGGACACAGCCACTCGCGGCCCGTGGATGCTCGATGTGTCCGGTCTGGTGGATCGCCCCATGCGCTTCACCCTCGAGGACCTGGTGCGGCTTCCCGCACGACGACAGCGTGTCGACCACTTCTGCGTCGAAGGGTGGAACGCCGTCGCGGAGTGGTGGGGTGTGCGCGTCAGCGAGCTCGCGCGCGTCGTGGGTGTGCGCGCCGAAGCAAAGTATGTCGACTTCCGGTCATTCGATTCCAACTTTCACGAAAGCTGGGATCTCGAGAGCGCCACCCACCCACAGACCATCGTCGCGTACGCCAAGGATGGGAAATTCCTCCCCCCGCCTTATGGAGCTCCCGCACGATTACACTCGCCCATCAAGCTCGGCTACAAGAACACGAAGTATCTGACGAATGTAGTGTTCATGGCAAAGCGGAACGGCGGCTACTGGAGCGACCAGGGTTACGAGTGGTACGGAGGAACATAGAAGGATAGGTGATGCGTTCGCAGTTGATTGCGGATTGCGGATTGCGGACTAGCACCGCAGTCTGCTAGTTCGCAGTTCGCAGTTCATCCGCAATCCGCAATCCAGTCCGCTATCCGCAATCCGCGATCCTTTTCCCATGTCACGCGCATTTGTCAACGATAATGCGGATCAGTGGGGCGACCCTTCGAGGCGCTTCAGCCTTCCGCCTCGCGAGAATTCCGGCTTCGATGCTGCCGCGGCCGAAGCGCTGCTGGAAGCGGCGCGTGATGGCGAGACCGGAAGCGCTGAGATGGCGACCGGATACTATTGGGGCGAGCCGCTCCTCCGGCCTCACGTCCAACGAATTCTTGCGCGCGCAGAAGCGGACAGGGACGACCGCTTGGCTCAACTTGCCGAGCGGTTTCTAAGGTAGCGCCCGTCGCGATGAAGATCCGCGTGATTTCCGTCCCGTACGACTCGGGGCATCTCCGGGCGCGAATGGGCGCTGGTCCCGACCGTCTGCTCTCAGCAGGACTCGCGGATCGCCTGCAGAGCGGCGGCCATCAAGTGCGCGTGGAAGAGTGCGCACCGCCCAAGGCCGCTTTGCACGCGGAGGTCAGCACGGCTTTCGCGCTCAACCACGTGATTTCTGCCCAGGTTCGTGAAGCCGTGGCCACACGCGAGCTTCCCCTTGTTCTCGCGGGTAACTGCATCACCTCGGTCGGAGTTCTGGCCGGTCTGAGCAGCGAGCAGATGCGCGTCGTGTGGTTCGATGCGCATGGTGACTTCAACACTCCCGAGACGACGATCGGAGGATTTCTGGACGGGATGGCGCTGTCCATCGCAACGGGCAATTGCTGGACTCAATTGGCATCGCGCGTCAGCGGCTTCCGGGCGGTGCAGGAGAAAAACGTCGTGCTTGTGGGGGCGAGAGATCTCGATCCCATGGAAGCCGAGTTGCTTGCGGGATCCGCAATAAACCGAGTGGCGGCTGGTGAAACCGGCGATAGCCTGGACGCACTGTTGCAGGACTCGGCATTCTCCGGTGCCGATGTCTACGTGCACGTCGACCTAGACGTAATCGATCCGTCCGAGGGCCGGGTAAACCAATTCGCCGCTGAAGGTGGCCTTTCGGTCCAGGACGTTGAGTCTGCCCTGCGGGTGATCGGAACGAGGTGCCGCATCCGGGCAGCTTCAGTTACGGCCTACGATCCATCGTACGACGTAGATGGACGAATTTGCGACGCCGCGTTGCGGCTTATCGAGGTCATAGCGGAAGTCGCGTCATAGGGTAGCGGCTTGGTGTATAGGCAAATAACACAAATAACTGCGAACTCCGAACTGCGAAGAACAGCTGGTGGGTTATCGGATCGTGACTTGCCCCGGGCACCGGACACCGTGTTGTGCCAACCGAGCACCGAACACCGCGCTGTGCCAACCGGGCACCGAACACCGGGCACCGGGCACCGCACCCGTCGCGTTGGAAAACGGCACAGCCATAGCTCTCACGCCAGTTCTCCGCCCCGCATTTCTCCTTGATTCCCCATCGACGTGCGTCTAGCTTCTCCCTCCTGAACGTTTTGCCTGCGCCAGCAACCGCGGTGGCGGCAGTAGCCCCAAAAGCACGTAACCAGGAACTATGCCTTTCTTGCCCCGCTCACGCCGGCTGCTCACAACCGCGCTGACGGTGTTGATTTGCGCGGCGATAGCCGCGTGTTCGACGGACATACCCAATTCGACGCTCAACCCGAACAGCCAATTCGGCCGGGATACCGACCGCTTGTTCGATTGGCTTCTGTTGGGCGGTGCGATCGTTTTCACGATCGTCGAGGTTGGGGTACTGTTCACGATCATCCTGTTTCGCAGACGCGGAGGAAAGGGAGGCAGGCCAAGGCAGGTTTATGGCAACGCAACCCTCGAGATTACCTGGACGCTGATTCCGGCCGCGGTGCTCGCGTTCATCGCGGTGCCGACTGTTCGCACAATCTTCAAGTACTCTCCCAAGAACGTTCCCGCGGATGCGCTCAAGGTCGAGGTAATCGGGCATCAGTGGTGGTGGGAGTTTCGTTACACCGACCTGGGAGTCACGACCGCTAACGAGTTGGTTCTACCGGTGGGACGCACTGCCAACTTCGCGCTCACCAGCAAGGACGTGATCCACTCGTTCTGGATCCCCTCCATGTCCGGCAAGCGTGACGTGATAGCGAACCGCACGAACTACATCTACTTCAAGCCCGACTCTGCGTACGCGTGGAACGGCTTCTGCGCGGAATTCTGCGGCACCTCGCACGCCAACATGCGCTTCAAGGTTTTCACCGTAAGCCCGGCGCAATTCGACGCCTGGATAGCGCATCAGAAGACGGGCCCACAGTTCGGAGGCGGGACGGACTCGATCACAGCAGGCGGAAGCAGCGCTGCGCCTGCGCTCGCGGCGTTCACGAATGGTAAACTCCCGCCCCATCTCGTCCCGAGCACACCGGTACCGAAAGGGCTCGCCATCTCAAACGTTACGGGCAACGCAACACGAGGCGCGCAGCTTTACAAGACCGGCGCATGCATTGCTTGCCACGTGATTCAGGGTGTGTCCCCTGGCATTGTGGGACCCAATCTGACGCACTTCGGGAGCCGCACCAGTCTCGCTAGCGGACTGTATCCGAACGATCCCCGGCACCTCGCTCTCTGGATCAAGAACGCTCCGGCAATGAAGCCCGGCAGTCTCATGCCAGCGCTTGGAAGGAGCCCCGGAACTCCCGCCGGCTATACCGACCAACAGGTGGCCGACATCGCGGCCTACCTTCTCGCCTTGAAGTGACCGGAACTCTCTGAATGGCAACCACGCTCGCGCCTCCGGTCCAGGTCCACGCTCAGGAATACACACACTCAAGCGTGTGGAGCTGGCTTACCACTGTGGATCACAAGCGCATAGGCCAGCTGTATCTGTACACAGCGCTCTTCTGGTT
>JACMME010000327.1 GCA_014379205.1 Gemmatimonadaceae bacterium | reverse complement strand
GTATGACGGAATCACGCCGTCCTTCCTAGCGAAGGACGGCCTTTTTTCGTGCATCGCCGTCGTACTCGCTAACTTGACAAGTCCGTCCCGACACGCGGGTGTATGGATCTATGCTTGTCTCTCTGAGTGGTGCTGTCGCTGTGGTGGCGGCGATTCAGTTGGTGGTTCCCTATCTGGCCGAGGCTCAGATGCCTCAGCCTAGTAGGACCGCGCTCCAACGTTCCGACTCTGGCGCCATACTGCGTGTCGCGCGCGGAGCACAGGCCAAGTTCGAACGGATCCGGTTCAACAACCTGCCATGGGCGTGGGAAGGAGGCGGGCGAGAGTGCGACGAGATAATCGGCCGATTCTGCATCACCCATGGCGACTCCGATGACAAATGGAAGCCTCCTCCCGAACCACCGCGAGTAACCAGCGAACGCGACGCGCTTATCTCAGCTTTGGAAGCTGCCGCACTTCGTCTTCCAGGCGATAACTGGGTCGCGGGGCAGCGAGTTCGCTATCTCGTGGAGGCAGATCGGCATGCAGAGGCTCTCGCTGCGGCCGGGGCTTGCCGAGCGGATCAATGGTGGTGCACGTCACTTGCCGCGCTCGTCGAACACAGGCGCGGACGATTCCATGAAGCTGACTCCCTGTTTGAAGTTGCCCTTGCCGAGATGCCGGAAAAGGAGAGTCTCCGTTGGAGCGATCTCAGGATCCTTCTGACTGGGGAGGACCTCCGCATTTTCAAGCGCTCCACTCCGGAACGGCAGGATTCGCTTGCGTCCAGGCTGTGGTGGCTGGCGGACCCGCTATGGATGCGACCCGGAAACGATCGTCGCACGGAACACTACGCTCGGCATGTGATGGACCGCATATACAAGGACGCCCGCACTCCCGAAGGAGCTTCCTGGGCCAGCGATCTTGGAGAAATTCTAATTCGCTATGGCCCAATGACCGGCTGGGAGCGTGTGAGAGCAAACACGAGCAGCATGGGCCGGCCAGGTGTGGTGGGTCACTTCATGCCGAATGGGCGCGAGTTTCTGCCCGAGGCGCGGTGGTTCGAGAATCCCGGGGCTATTGTTCCAGGCGAATGGATGCTCAAATCTGACGGCACGAAAACGGAGTACCTGCCGTCCTACGTCTCATCCTTCCACTCGCTCGAGCACCAGATCGCGGTCTTCCGCCGGGGTGACTCCGCGTTGGTGGTGGCCGCGTTTCAGCTTCCGGCGGATAGTACGCCACAATCAGCCACGGTCGAAGGGGCCCTCGTACTGGCGAGTGATGAACGAACGACTCTAGCGACCAGACGGGAATCATCGCGTGGCTTGCGCGGAGTGTTGAACGCAACCGTGGCCGCCATTCCAGCAGTCGTGAGCATCGAAGCGCTCGTGGACAGCGGCAAGCGAGCCTACCGGGCGCGGTTCGGGCTTCCCATGCCTGGTGGCGGAGCCTCCAGTCTATCGCTTTCGGATGTGCTGCTTCTCGAGGGCGCTGGAGGTATCAAAGCACGCAGCCTCGAAGAGGCGATGATTCGCGCGCGTGGAACGACTGCGGTGAAATCTGGCGAGCGCGTGCCTCTGTACTGGGAGGTCTACGGCCTCAAGGCGCAGGAAGAGTCGCTACAGGTCGAGCTGGCGCTCGAGCCGGTGGACCATAAATGGATGCGGCGTACGGCCGAGCGCTTGCGGCTTAGAGCGCCGACGCCATCGGTGCGGCTTCGCTGGGGAGACCGCTCAAAGGGTCAAGATATAGTATCTCACGCATTGGACCTCGAGCTACCCAAGCTGCCGCGTGGGCGATACGTACTCAGGATAATAATGAGACAGGGGGAAGAGCAGGCGGTTGCGGAGAGGAGGCTGGTGGCGCGGTGATTTTGGCGGCGGGACTTTGTGTTCTGCCCGCAACGAGTGGGGTGTCCGGTGCGCGGTGCCCGGTTGGTACTTCGCGGTTCTGCGGTGCACGGTTCACTAACAGCCGGGGTGCGGTGCCGGGGTCGCACCGGAAGCCAGTTACCGGGCAGGGTCGCGACAAGGGTTTAAGATCGCATGTTTTACTGCCCTTCGCGCTCCAAGTTCGACGAGCGGACGACTGCGAGGCCCGCTCGCTATATTCCTCCGGTTGCGCCGCTTGTTTCCCTCCGTGTTCGCCTCACTCGTTCGAGAGCCAAATGTCAACGCATTCCAGTTACGTATATCGCGCCATTCTGTCCGGCTGCATCGCAGCCATCGCGACGATGGCCACAGCCCAGCACATTCTGGCGCAAGCACCTGCTGCGCGAACGACCGTCCAAAGAGCAGCGACCGCGCAACCGGTCAGGACGAAAGCTGTTCGCGCTGCATCGGTAGAGGGAATTACGCAATACGACCTCGCGAACGGCATGCGCGTACTCCTGTTCCCCGACCAGTCCAAACCATCCGTCACGGTGAACATCACCTACCTCGTCGGATCCAGGCATGAAGGCTCGGGAGAGACGGGAATGGCGCATTTTCTCGAGCATTTGGTTTTCAAGGGATCGCCGAAGCATCGCGACATACCCCAGGAGCTCACGGAACACGGTGCTCAGGCAAACGGCACGACCTGGTACGACCGGACGAATTACTACGTCACCGTTCCTGCCACCGATGCGAATCTGATGTGGGCGCTGGATCTCGAATCTGATCGCATGGTGAACAGCTTCATCGCCAAAAAGGATCTGGAATCCGAGATGACGGTGGTTCGCAATGAATTCGAGTCTGGGGAGAACAATCCGAACAACGTTCTCTTCCAGCGCACGCTGTCCACGGCGTATCTCTGGCACGGCTATGGACGGTCTACGATCGGCTCACGTGCCGACCTCGAGGGAGTGAAGGTCGACCGGCTGCAGTCTTTCTACCGGAAATACTACCAGCCCGACAATGCCATTCTCGTTATTGCAGGGAAGTTCGATGAGCCCAAAACGCTTGCAATGGTCGAGCGAATGTTCGGGCGAATTCCCCGTCCAGCGCGCAAGCTGGAGCCAACCTATACCGCGGAGCCCACTCAGGACGGGGAGCGGACCGTCACTCTAAGGCGGGTAGGTGACGTTCAGCTGGTGAGCGCTGCCTACCACGTTCCGGCTGGCTCGCATGCAGATCTCGCAGCTCTCGACGTGTTGACGCACGTGCTGGGCAACGCTCCGTCGGGACGATTGTACAAGGCGCTGGTCGAGTCCAAGAAGGCGGCGTCCGTGGGCAGCTTCGCTTTTCAGCTCGCCGAACCGGGAATGTTGATGGCTTTTGCGCAGGTGCGAACCGAAAACTCGCTCGACAGTGCGCGCACTGTCCTGCTCGAGACGGTGGAGAAGCCAACTCCCGCGACGGCGGAAGACGTGGAACGGGCCAAGGCAGCGCTGCTCAAAAACATCGAGCTGACGCTGAATTCTTCAGAGAATGTTGGGCTCGAGTTGACGGAATGGGCGTCCATGGGTGATTGGCGTCTCTTCTTCATACATCGAGATCGCATCAAGAAAGTGACTACAGCGGATGTCGATCGCGTCGCGGCCGCGTATCTCAAGCCGTCGAACCGGACGTTGGGCCTCTTTTACCCCACCGCGAAACCGGACCGCGCCGAGATACCTGTCGCGTCAGACGTCGGGTTTCTGGTGCGCGACTACAAGGGAGATACGGTCGCAGTGGCGGGAGAAGCTTTCGACGCCTCCTTTGTCAATCTCGAAGCCCGCACCATCCGGTCGACTCTCGCCAATGGCATGCGTCTCACAATGGTGCCAAAGAAGACTCGTGGCGGCTCCGTCTTCTCTCGTGTGTATCTCCGCTTCGGCTCTCAGGAAGCGTTGAGTGGCCGCACTCGCGTGAGTGTGTTGACCGCGCAGATGCTCGACAAGGGAACGACGACGCGTACCCGGCAGCAGTTGAAGGATGAGCTCGACAAACTCAAGGCAGCCGTGTCGATCTCCGGCCAGAATATCTCGTCGCAGGCGATCATCGAGACCACCCGCGGCAACCTCCCAGCGGTCCTGCGTCTGGTGCACGAAATGATGCGACACCCTTCATTCGACGCGAAGGAGTTCGAGCAGCTAAAAACTCAAATGCTGGCGCAGCTGGAGTCGAACAAGTCAGAGCCGAATCCGCTCGCGAGCGTAGCGTATAGCAGGCATATGAACCCGCGCCCGAAAGGCCACCCCTTGTATACCCCAACCCTGGAAGAGCAGATCGAGGAAGTAAAGGCCGTAACGCTGGATCAGGTCAAGCAGTTCCATTCCGAGCTG
>JACMME010000032.1 GCA_014379205.1 Gemmatimonadaceae bacterium | reverse complement strand
GGCGATGCTGTCTATTGCCTGCTCCATCCTTTCGAGACGCTGCGTTACCTCACTTGGCACCTTGTGAGTGGATCCGCCTCGGTCGACTCGACGCGCAAACGCTCGCGCGACAGGAAACAGAACAAGGGTCCACGATATTATTCCCAATACGACTGCCGCTGTTATGGTATCCGGATCCACGGGTCTCCGTCTTAGGGTACGTGCTGTTGATCAGCCACCTTCGCTTGCGCCACTCCCCCATTCACCGGCAGGAGGAAGCGGATCTCTGTACCGCGGCCAACCTCGCTTTTTGCCTCAACCGTGCCGTGGTGCGCGAGAATTGTCTGCCTGGCGATTGCCAGGCCCAGTCCCGTGCCACCGGACTTGAACGTAGCGTACGGTTCCCAGATGCGCGCGAGTTGCTCGCGCGGTATGCCACAGCCGCTGTCTCGCACAGTTACCTCGACCGCGGCGCCTCCATTGTGCGCAGCGTTGCCTACATGCACTTCCACGCTGCCCCCTTCCTTGCAAGCCTCGACCGCGTTTATCAGCACATTGGATAGAGCTCGCGCAAGGGCATCGTGATGGCCTGAAACCATTTTGACACCATCGTCAACCTCTACCTTCAACTCGACGCCGTCGGGCACGCTCGCCCGAGCCGTATACCTTGTCAGTTCCGCCAAATCGACATCTGCTGCGGGCCCTTCGGGCAGCTTGCCGAACTGCGCGAAACTGCGAGCCATCCCCTCTAGCCGGGCCGACTCCGTCCCGAGCACCTCCACCACTTCGGCCAGAGCCGGTGGAGCATCCCGCCGCAACCGTTCCACGGCGAAGCGAATGGGAGTAAGGGGATTCTTGAGCTCGTGGGCAACCCGGCGCGCGGTTTCTCGAAATGCCTCCAGCCGTTCCGCCTCCAGCTCTCGAGACCGCGCTGTATCCAGCTCACCAGCCATTCGCCGCATCCGGCGTCGCAACACCTCAAATTCCGGCGCACCCCGGCGGGGTGGTTTCTCCGGTAGCGCTCTTCCCCGCGATATGAGCTCAGTCCAACCGACCAGTTCGTCGAGCGGCCTGCTCATCTGCCGGCTGAGGTGCGCCGCAACACGCGACGCGATAACTGCCAAAATCACCAAACCCACCACCGCGAGGACGGCAAGCACCGTCGGCCCCCGTTCAGCCAGATATCGCACGCGGCGCGACTGCTCGACCGACGCAATCAGTTCCTGCTCGTGAGCTTCCGTCGCAGCTCGCTGCTCCACTGACTGGCGGCCACGCCTTGCGGAAGCGATAAGGCGAGCGCCCGATGCAGCGACTCGCTCCCACGCTTCTCCTCCGGTAACCACGGGTAACGTGCTTCCCACCAACGCCGCGCCACCGAGCACCAGAATGCTCGCCGGAATTACGGCGAAGAGGATGAGGACGATGATCAGTCGCGCACGAAAGCCGAGACGCTTCACGAGTTCTGTACGACTGTAGGGGAGGAGAGTTTCGTGATCCGAGCACTATAGGAGTGTACCGCTTAATCTATTTTGCTCACCGGATTAGTCACCCATCTATGACATTGTATGAAGACCCATACCAGCTATCTCACATTCACGACAGCCAGGCGGCAGGAAATAATCGATATCACAGACCAGGTCGAAGCGTGC
>JACMME010000326.1 GCA_014379205.1 Gemmatimonadaceae bacterium | reverse complement strand
GCGTGCCGGGCGCGCGCGGAAACCGGTGCTTCTGAAGCGCGGACTCGCAGCCACGATTCGTGAATGGCTCCTCGCAGCCGAGTACATCCTGGCCGAAGGAAACTCGCAGGTAATCCTGTGCGAGCGTGGCATCCGGTCGTACGATGATGCAACGCGCAACATGCTTGACGTCATTGCGATTCCTCTCGTGAAGCAGTTGAGCCACCTGCCCGTAATTGCCGACCCGAGTCATGGGACCGGTAGGCGCCATCTTGTTGGAGCGGCGAGCCGGGCGGCGATCGCGGCGGATGCGGACGGGCTGCTCATTGAAGTACACCGACAGCCGGATGAGGCGATGTCGGACGGTGCGCAGAGCCTCTTTCCCGGGCAGTTCGTCGAACTGATGAGTGAAGTGCGTGCCGTGGCGTCCGCGATTGGCAGGACTGTGCAAGCACCGACCGTCGTGGCTCGATGACGAACGCCGCCGTGGCTGTGGCAATGCCCGATCGCGAGACCTTTCGCGGGCTGACTCGCCAGGGAAACGTGATTCCGGTGTGGATTGATCTACCGGCCGACGGCGAGTCACCAGTATCACTGTTTCAGCGGCTCGACGCCGGCGACACTGTTTTCCTGCTGGAGAGTGCGGAAGGCGACGGCCGGTGGGCCGCGCACTCATTCATTGGAGTGAACCCATGGCTGGTGCTTCGTGCGCGTGGAGGGCTCGTTACAATCACGGATGCCGAAGGGACTCGCGCGGTGCAGGCGAACTCACTCGACTCGCTGCACGAAATCCTGGGCGCGTACGTTCCCGTTCACTTCGATGACCTGCCTCGATTCGCCGGTGGTGCGGTGGGCTACTTCTCGTACGAAACGGCGAGACTGCTCGAGCGTTTGCCGGCAATCGCCGCGGACAACGACGCGATTCCCGACGCGCTGTGGATGCTTCCTGGCGAGATGGTCATCTTCGACAACCGCGCGCAGCGTGTCATGCTCATGCATTTGGCGCGAGTAGCGGAGGGAGACGACCCGGATATTGTTTATGCCCTCGCGGAAATGCGTCTGGGCAAACTACACGCCCTGATTACTTCGCCCGTGAGCCCGAAGGAGTCTGTTGGCGCGCCCGGCGTTGGGCCCCTGGAGTTTCGCGCCAACTTTACGAGAGCAGATTTCGAGCTGGCTGTCGAGTCTGTTCAGGAACATATCCGCGCGGGTGACATCTTTCAGATGGTTCTCTCGCAGCGTTTCACGGTGGAGACGGATGCGGAGCCCTTCGACGTTTACCAGGCGCTCCGCGCGATCAATCCCAGCCCGTATCTGTATTACCTCCGCTTTCCCGAAGTAACCATCATCGGGTCGAGCCCTGAGCTTCTGCTTCGGCTGGAAGGGCGGAAGCTGACGGTGCGTCCGATCGCGGGCACGCGTCCACGCGGAGCGACGCACGCGGAGGATCGAGCACTCGAGGCAAGCCTCCGCGCGGATCCCAAGGAGATTGCCGAACACGTCATGCTGATCGATCTCGGCCGTAACGATGTCGGACGCGTTGCCGAAATCGGTAGCGTTCGTCTCGAGGACCGTATGGTGGTAGAGAGGTACTCGCACGTGATGCACCTCGTGTCGTCCGTGACGGGAACACTCGCAAAGGGACTGGACGCCATCGATGCCTTTCGTGCCACGTTTCCGGCGGGGACGCTCACCGGCGCGCCTAAGATCAGGGCAATGCAGCTGATCGAGAATTTCGAGCCGGTTCGCCGTGGATTGTACGGAGGGGCCGTTGGTTACTTCAGCTTCAGTGGCGACGCCGATCTCGCGATCGCTATTCGCAGTCTGAGTATGCGCAACGGGACCGTGACATTTCAGGCGGGCGCGGGGATTGTTTACGATTCGGTACCGTCACTCGAGTATGAGGAGACGCTGCACAAGGCCAGCGCCCTTCGCCGCGCGATCGAGATGGTTCACGCCGGATACGTCGCATGATCGCGCAGAGTTGCGGCACGATCGCTGGCGGCCCCAGACGCATTCTGCTCATCGATAGCTACGATTCCTTCACATACAACCTGGTTCAGCAACTCGGAACCCTGGGTGGCCAGGTGACGGTCGTTCGCAACGACGGCATAACGCTGAATGAAATCGCGCAATTGAGACCTTCCGCTCTGGTTTTCTCTCCCGGGCCGGGGCGCCCTACTGAAGCCGGGGTATTACTGGAGGTCATTCGCCGATTCGCCGGAGAGATTCCGATGTTAGGCGTCTGCCTCGGGCACCAGGCGATTGGCGAGGCCTTCGGCGGTGAGGTCGTAGGTGCTGAGAGAATCATGCATGGCAAGACATCACCAGTGCTCCACGATGGTCAATCGCTCTTCGAGGGAGTGGCCACTCCCATAACCGCAACACGATACCATTCGCTGATTGTCCGGCGAGAGACGTTGCCGGCTTGCCTGGAGGTGAGCGCGTGGACTACCCAAGGAGAAGTGATGGGTCTGCGCCACCGCGAACACAACATCGAGGGAATTCAGTTTCACCCCGAATCGTTTCTTACCGACGAGGGCGACCGAATGATCGCCAACTTCCTCGCGATGGCAGTTGCAACCTGATCACGCCCGAATGCCTTAGAATGGGTCGTGTTCTGACACTCAGCAGGACTGAACGTCTGTGCCGGCGCTACAGTTTCACCCTTCCGGCTTGTTGAAAGGCTTGAGGTCCCGTACGACCCGAACTTCGTAGCCATCCGTCGTGAATAGCGTTCTGAGCAACTCCTTCGCACTGCTGTCGGCGTGCGCGAGAATGTCCAGCTCATTGGCCGTCTTCTCGAGCTGCTCTCGCACTCGCCGCTGAATCTCGTCACGGTCCGCGGGACGGAAGGGGTTGAGCAGCCCCGAGCTCTCGTCGTATGTCTTGAGGTCCGTGATTGTCACGGCAAGGATCTTGGCCGGTGGCAGGACGACGGTGATGCTTCGCTCCGCATGGTCGATCCTGACGTTGGCGCTGTCGCCGGCGCCCGCCAGGTCGATGCCAGCGAGAATCTTTCCAGTCACTACCATGAGCGAGCGCTTGGTGGAGCCGAAGCGCTTGTTCTCGTACACGACGACATCGCGCACAGACGTTTCGCTGGTCACGAGCTTCGCGACCGATTCGACTCGCTGAACGACCACGGACTGTGTGAGCTGGGTCTTTCCCTCGAGACTTGGCAGCCACTTGCCGGGGCGGTTGCGCCAGCAGAATGTAGCGATCACGAGCAGGGCAAGCGTGATGCCGATGAAGCGCCATGGCGGACGCTTGTCGGGCGGGGGAAGTGGCTCGTGGTGCGTCATGCGATGGATATTAACCTGAGCTGGCCTGCCTGAGCAGTTCGCGCGAGTTACCTATGCGCTGAATCTACTCGATCCGAAGTCCCCAATCCGCAGTACGTAGTAGGCAGCACGCAGTACGTGCTTACAGCACGCCCAGCCGCTCTCCGCGTTGGAACTTCGGAAAAATCCCTTCCGTCGTCGAAGCGCCCAGGTGGCCGGTAATCAGCTCGCCGAATACCGATCTGAAGTCGGTCGTCATGGCGAGATCGCGGCCTTCGTACAATTGCTCGGGTGCGAGACCTGGCCACCTGCCGTGAACCTTGTGTCCGCGCACGCTTCCACCGATCACGAAGAGCGCGCCCGCGTGACCGTGATCCGTACCACCGTTCCCGTTCTGGCGCGCCATCCTGCCGAACTCACTCATGGTAAGGATGACGACGTCATCCATCCGATCGCCAAGGTCCGTGACGAGCGCCGAGAGTCCGCGCGAAAAATCATCCAGACGGTTGGCGAGCTGCCCGTTTACAGCGCCCTGGTTTACATGGGTGTCCCAGCCGCCCACATCGGCGAAAGCGACCTCGAGTCCGACGTCGGCCTTGATGAGCTGCGCGATTTGCCTCAGACTCTGCCCATACTGACTGCGCGGATACTCGGCGCCGTACGATGGAGCGTAGCGCTGAGGATTCGCCGATTTCAGCATCTTGACCGCGTCGAAAGTCTCCTTGCCGGAGCCGTGGATCAGGTCGGCGGAGCCGGTGCGATACAGTGCCTCGAGCCGTTCCGCGCTGGACCCGGTCGCGCGGACTGTGAAGTCGTTGAGACTCGACATCGCGATCGTGGGCGCCGGGCCTTGCAGCATGCGCGGCATTGTCTGCGACAGCGCAACCGCGCGGAATGCGGAGGGCGCTGCGCACTCGGCGCAAGTTCCCCTTGTCGCGAGGTAACGGTTGAGCCAGCCGTCCGGCGTGCTTTTGACGTCGGGCGTGCCGCTCTCCATGTAGTCCTGCGCGTCGAAGTGCGAGCGGGTACTGCTCGGACTCCCGACAGCGTGAACCGGCGCAAGCAGGCCGCGGTCCCAAAGCGGCTTGAGAGCAGAAAGCGACGGATGCAACCCGAAAAAACCATCGAGATCGATCGCCGTGGCAGCGTTTCCCCGAAGCGGGCGCGGGATTGCTATATTCGGCCGCAACCCATAGTACGCGCCCTCGCCGTGGGGCACGATCATGTTGAGTCCATCGGCCGCGCCGCGCTGGAAGACGCAGATGAGGATCTTGCCCTTCGCGGTGCGTCTGAGCTCCGTAGCGAAAACGGACCGGCGCAGGAAGCTGGGATTGAGTCCCATGGTGACCAGCGCAAGGGCCCCGCTCTTCATAAATACCCTTCGGTGCATTGTCATCGAGTTTGAGTTTGGATTGCAACGGGTTGGCAGATAGCTGCGCTTCTCACACTCAGCGCCGCTGAAATTCAGGTGAGCCAAGCGCCAACCCAACGATTTGCGCGAAACCCTTCAGCTCCGTTGGCGCCCCAAGTGGATCGCCGCGGCGTCCCCGCACCATGCGCGGTACAGAGCTGTCCTGCAGCATCGTTTCCTCCTCCTCTTCCTGCATGATAGCCGGGCTATCGGAAGCTTCGGGCGCGCGCGCCAACATCGGGTTCGTGCCGGATATCATTATCGCTCGAGTATCCGGTGAGGCATCGCCGCCGAGTAGTGCGGTGATCACTCCGTCAACCTGCAGTTCGCGTGTTGACGAAGCGAGCTTGCCGCCGTCTGGCCAGTTCTGCATCCGCGCGCCCGGAATCCGGTCGCCCGCGAGCGCGAGTCCGAAGTTGATCCGGTTGAGGATTGCGCCCGTGTTGATCCATGATTCGCCAGTCTCCGGGTAGCCGTTCGGTGCCTGGTGGAGCCACAGTGGCTGGCCCAGTCTTCCGACGACAAGCGCAGTCCGTGGCGTGCTGTCGGGCTTTGCGCCAACCGCACGGAGGGCACTTACGACCAGCTCGAAAGGTGACTTCACCTTGCTGCGATACGCCTGGCTGGAGAAAAACTCGGAAGAGGTCAGGATTGTGCGAACCACTTCCTTGATGTCGCCGTCGGTGCTGGTGAATGTGGCCGCCGCGCGGTCGATAAGGGCCGACGAAGGGGTGTCGGTGACAAAGCGGCGGGCCAGTTTGGTGGCGATGTGTCTTGCCGTTGACGGATGGCGAGCGAGGATGTCCAGCACCTGCTCGCCGTCTGCGATTCCCCGATTAGCCTTGAAAGCCACGCCAAGGACCTTCTTCTCTCCGGCATCGTGCATTAGCGGGCGGAAGACAAAGCCCCCGTCTTGCCGCGGATTCTCGAGTGTCCAGCCCGTAAGCGCACGGGCCACGTTGATCACGTCCTGCTGGGTGTATCCGCCGTCCACTCCGAGCGTGTGGAGCTCGAGGATCTCGCGCGCGTAATTCTCGTTCAGGCCGCGGGGTCGGCGCCGAGCCGAGGCGATACGTGCGCTGTCGGCGGATATCAGCGCGGGGGCCCCCCCCCGGAGAACACGATCGCGTCCTCGACCGCGCATCGCCGCACCCTTTCTACGTGCCGGCAATCCATTTCGCGCGCCCTGTTTCTCCGGAACCTGCAACCGCGGAGCGCCACTGTCGGCGCTGCTCTGCCAGTTGTCCAGATAGAAAAGCATCGCTGGACTCTTCGCGACGGCGCCAAGCATCTCCCGAAAGTTTCCCAGTGCGTGAGGGCGAATGACATCTCGCTCGTACGATGTGATGAAGTAGCGCGTCGCTCCCTTTTGCGCATACACCGAAAAGTGGTTGGACCAGAAGTCCGTCATCACTTCCTCGAGCTGCCGCTCGCTCGCAACCGCGCGCGCAACCTTGGCGATCTGTGCTTCAACCAGAACCCTGCGCGATGCCTGCACCGCACTCCGGTATCGCACCGAATCTTCCCGCGTGCGTGCCATCATCTTGCTGGCGCTGTCGAGTCCTGCGCCGCGAGGCGCACTGTTCGGAGCCGCTATCCCCTTGCGCTGCATATCGGCACGCTCCTGCGCACGAATCAGCTGGGGAGGCGGAACTTCTTCTATTAATTCTTTAGTGCTGAGAGCCAGGGTAAGGAATCGCGAGAGAAACTGTGCCATATCCCGGTCGTGAATGCGCCGTGGCTCGAGTTGCTGCGCGATCCATTTGTCCACACCCATCGCCCGAACCCTGTCATAGTCGCCAGGGCGAGCGCCGAACGCTGCACGATTGAGTGCGTGCCGAATCTGTTGATCCGCTGTTTGCTCCCTTGGCATCGTATCAGCCGCCATCGCTTCGACGATGGTTGCCGAAAGCGTGGCTGGAGCGCGGTTTTGAGCAGGCGCACACCCGATGGCCGACACGGCCACAATTGCCAGGACCGAAGAAAACCTGCGCATTAGTTCTCGCTCTTGATTAGGACTGTCCGGTAGACGAACGGCAGTGAATATCGTTAATCGCAGGTTTGGAACGCCGGTTATACGTCATGCATATCTTTACCTTAGGACCAGGCACCAGGCACCAGGCACCAGGCACCAGGCACCAGGCACCAGG
>JACMME010000325.1 GCA_014379205.1 Gemmatimonadaceae bacterium | reverse complement strand
GCGTGCGATCCATTTTCTGACGATCTCCGGCGGTTCTCCATGCTCGGAAATGGCATTCAGGAAGTGCGGTTCCCGAAGCCCGCTGGCGGCCTCGATGGCCCGGAACTGCGCGCTCTGTGAACCGCTCGAACTGCCGAGAAATCCGCGAAACTGCGCGAAGTGCTGTGGTGGGAGCGTGTCCAGCGCCGAGAGTTGCGCTGTGACGATGCGCGTGAGGGCGTTCAACCTGCCGACAGTATACAGAGCGCCCAGGGCATTTTTCCCCTCCATTCGCGCGACCAGCTCTTCCAGCTCGTGCAGTATTGCCTTGAACCAGAGCTCGCTAGCCTGATGCACGACCATGAAAAGCAGTTCGTCAGGGTGCTCGGGCTGAGATAGCGTACGCTGCAGTCCGAGCAGCTGATTCAGCGCCAGATAGGAAGCGTACGTGACATCGGACGCTGCAGCGTGCGGCGATGCGTCAGGTTGGTTCATCAGAAAGTTGAAACCTCGAGTTGAGTGATGTCGTCTACCCGCATGGTTTCGGTCGTGAAGAAGGGCTCGCCATACCGTGCGCGGATAAGCGAACCGTAATGGGCAGCCTGATGGCGAACTATCTCGAGAAGCGGTTCCCCGTTCGGATAGACTTCACCTGCCTGTACGACCCCGTCGAACTGCGAAGCGTAGCATCCGATCGCTGCGATCTTCTGCTCGAACTCTTCGGAAACATCCACCACGAAAGTTGGTTTGAGCGGTTCCTCACGATAGGTAATGCAGTGCAGGATCTTGTGCGGGCGATGCTTGGGAACGGAAGGTTCAATCTTCGCGAGGCCTGCGACGAAGCAGGAATCCCGCGTCAGCTCAGCTGCCACGCGGTGATCCGGGTGCCTGCCCTGCTGTGCGGGTGCTATAACGATGCGCGGGGCAAAGCGGCGTATGACCTTCGCCAACTCGGCGCGGGTTTCAGGAGTGTTCACGATGCCTGAATCAGGGAATCCGAGGTTAACTCTGTCGCGCAAGCCCAGGATTATGGCCGCGCGTTCCGCCTCGGCGGCGCGCAGCTCCGCGGAACCTCGCGTACCCGTCTCACCAGCAGTGAGATCAACAACCGCGGCCGATCTGCCCTGCTTGATGGCCTTGATTAGAGTGCCGGCGCATGTGAGCTCAACGTCGTCCCGGTGCGCAGCGATTGCCAGAATATCGACTCGGGTCATCGCGGGAATATAGGAGGACGGGAAGTAGGGGACGAGCGATTGCGGATTGCGGATTGCGGATTACGAACTGAATGTGGATTCACTCGGCTCTTCGCAGTTCGCAGTTAGTCCGCAATCCGCAATCCGCAATCCCCTTTTACTCGTATCTCAGCGCTTCGATCGGATCCAGCCGCGCCGCCCGGTTCGCTGGTAGAAGGCCGAAAGCAAGCCCAATCCCGACGGAAACGCCAACCGCCACCAGCGCTGACCAGACTGGGACACCGGCGCTAATGCCCATGAGGCGTGTTATGGACTGCCCGAACGCGAGTCCCACCAGAATTCCCACAACTCCCCCCATTCCAGTCAGAGTCGACGCTTCCACGAGAAACTGCAACATGATGTCGCGGCGCGTGGCACCCATTGCCTTGCGGATGCCGATTTCGCGCGTTCGAGCAGTTACAGAGACCATCATGATAGCCATCACTCCAATGCCACCCACCAGCAGCCCCACGCTGGAGAGCACCAGCATTACGATGAAAAACGCACCCGTGAGCTTGTTGAATAGCTCGAGAATCTGATCCTGGGATATGAAGTCGAAGTTGTTCTTGTTTCCGGGGCGCAATCCGCGGATGTTGCGCAGCGTGGCCATAACCGCATCCTGTGCGTCCGGTCCGGTCACGCCCTCCCGGGGCTTCACAGCGATGAAGAGAGAGTTGGTTTTGTCGATGGTGTACCGTTGTTCGGCCATGCGGTATGGAACAACAGCGCCAATCTCCTGGCTGGGCGGCTCGAAAATATTAGCGGACTTCTGAAAAATCCCGACGATGCGTGCTGGCCGGCCGAGCACGTGGATTGTCTTTCCGAGCGGGGGCTCAGCCCCCATCACCTTGCTTGCCGCATCTGCTTCTATGACGACCACGGGCGCACCGCCCGTCATCTCCGCCCTGGTGAACCAGCGTCCAAGCACCAGTTCGCCACCGATGATCTCGGAGACGCGGTCGTCAGCCCCGTAGACGGTGACCTGCTGAGTACGCACGCCCTTGTACTCGATCCGTCCGAAGACTTGAGCCCAAAGCGCAGCGTAGCCGATCTCCGGCAAGCGACCAACCCGCTCCGCCTCGAACTCGTTCATGTCCGGGCGGATGCGCACGTGTTTGGGCAAGGCCTCCGGGTTGAGCGGAGTTTGAGAAAAGATCTTTACGACGTAAAAGGTGGTGGGTCCAGCAATCTCAATGCTGTGTACGATTTGCTCCTGAATGCCCTGGATGATCGCGGCCATGGACATCACCGTGGCGACTCCAATGACGACACCCAGGATGGTGAGACCGGAGCGAAGCTTGCTTGCCCGCAGAGTATCGATAGCCAGTCCGGCGCTCTCGCGGAGCTGCTCTACCTGTCTCATTCGGCGCGCATGGCTGCTATGGGGTCGAGACGGGCCGCTCGCGAAGCGGGATACACGCCAAATAGCACCCCGACACCCGCCCCAAGGGCCAGAGCTACCCCAACCGACCAGACTGTCACCCGAGCGGGCAGGGGAGAGGCCACCGAAACCAGGGCGGAGAACGCGATCCCTGTCATGACACCCAACACACCTCCAAGAAAAGAGAGCGCAACGGCTTCCGCCAGAAACTGCCTTTGAATGTCGTGCGCCGTAGCCCCAAGGGACTTTCTTATACCAATCTCCCTGGTGCGCTCCGTCACCGCCATCAGCATGATGTTCATGATGACGATCCCGCCGACTACGATGCCGATCGCAACGATCGCTGGAACCACGCTAAAGAGTATGCGAGTCAGATTCTTCCAGAAGTCGATCAATGCATCGGCGGTCTCGATGGAGAAATCGTTCTCTTCCGTTGGACGCAGCGTGTGCGCCAATCGCATGGCCTCCTCGGCGCGCGTCATACCCGGCGCAACGTCGATGGCTTCGGGCATCTTGACGGAGATGGTCGTCGACTTCCGGCGCCCGTAGATAGTCTCGAAGGTGGTCAGCGGTAGCAGCACGAACCCGTCGAAGGATTGGCCGAGGACGCGCCCCTTCTTCTCGATGACTCCGGCGACGGTGAAACGGTCGCCACGAATTCGAATATGTCGGCCTATCGCCTCGGAACCACCAAAGAGCTTCTCGGCCACATCGGCACCCAACACCGCCACCGGCCTGCGCTCCCTGACATCCACGTCCGTTAGCGGGCGGCCGTGGGAAAAACGATAGTCCTGAACAACCTGATACGGAGCCGTCACACCGAAGACGAGCACATCGCCGACCGTACGGTTGTTCCATACCACATCAGACATGGGTGTAGGCCACCCGGAAGTAAGCGCCACAGCCTGGGCATTGGGAATCGCCTCCGAGACCGCAGCGGCGTCGGCAAGGGTGATGCGCGGGCGGCGCTGGACCTTCCGCCACTCATCATCGTCGAACAATCCGAAGCGTATCGGAATGCGACGCACCTGAAACGCGTTTGCGCCGATCATCGCATCCGCGACGTTCTCCTTGACATAGGCGTTCATTCCCTGAATAACAGCAACGACGGCAACGAGAAACGCCACCGATACAATGATGCCCAGCAGGGTGAACGCAGACCTTAGCTTGTTAGCCACGATCTGCCCGAACGCGGTACGCAGAACGTCAGTGAATCGCATTGGATGGGAAAGACGCTGCTCCACGAGCAGTGCGGGCACCGATGCCTTTCGGAGAATTTGCTGCCAGTCGCATCAAGGTAGTATAACCTAACTTTAGATTTAGGTTATTTTAACTTGTCGCTACACCAAGTCAAGTAAGCGATGCAACTACTACTCGAAACGGAGTGCCTCGACTGGATCGAGGCGAGCGGCGCGAATCGCGGGGAGGAGGCCGAAGATTACGCCCGTAATGGCACTGGTGGCCAGGGCGGCAACGATCGCGAGGGGTGGAATTGAAGCGTCAATGGGAGAATATGTTCGAATCGCCCAGGTGAGCAAGCCACCGACCATGAGGCCGGCAATGGCGCCGACGGTCGTAAGCGTCGCCGCCTCAACCAGGAACTGCCAGAGAATAATTCTTTTGGTCGCGCCGAGCGCCTTGCGAATACCGATCTCACGAGTTCGTTCGGTGACGCTGATCATCATGATCGCTACGACGCCAACGCCTCCTACCATCAGGCCAATGGATCCAAGCACCATCATGACCAGAAAAAACACCCCGACGATCTTATCGTATAGTTCGAGAATCTTCTCCTGCGTCGATACGAAGAAGGTGTTGTCCTGCGACGGGCGCAGGCCTCGGGTCACACGCAGCGCCGCTACGACATCGTCTATCGCCTGGTCCTGCGGACTGTCGTCTCTCGGCTTGACTGTCAGGTCCATCCAGCGCACTCCAACATTGAGCCGGCGGCGCGCGGTCTCGAATGGAACTATGACTTTCCCCTTGCTCCCCGCGTCGAATATGTTTCCCGTCGTGCGGTACACGCCGATGATCTGGAACGGGCGCCCTTCGACGACGACCATCTTTGCAATCGGATCGCTGTCGCCGAACAGGCGCTCCACCACCTTGTCATTCACGATGATGACAGGTGAGGCGGCCTCGTTTTCCGCGGGCGTAAAACTTCGGCCCGGAAGGATGTCACCCGCGGTAACCTCCATCCATCGGGGCGTATAGGCGTCCAGCGTTACCGACGACAGCTCGCGATCCTTGTACCTGAGAGACACGGACGTTCCGACGTGAGCTGTCACTCCCGCGATTGCCGGAAGCCTCGCGAGCGTCTCTGATTCCCGGATCGTAAGCGGATCGTTCCGGATCCATGGGCAGCTATCGTCGGAACCGTTGCAGGAATTCATCGCCATCGGCCACTTCGTCACGAAGAAAGTCTTCGGGCCGGCCGCGGCGAGACTGGACGTAACTCCGGCGTTGATGCCGTGCACGGCCGCCGACATGGCTGTCACGACGAAAACTCCGACCGCAATGCCGAGGATGGTGAGCCCAGCCCGGACCTTGTTGACGCGGATTGAGTCGAAGGCGATTCGGACGCCCTCCAGCAGGGCGCTAAGGCGCGCGATAAATCCCATGTTATTCCGAGCGGAGAGCTGCGATCGGATCCAGTCGCGCCGCCCGGCTGGCCGGATATACTCCAGCGATGATACCAACACCCGCGCCGACGACTACGGCGACTGCAATTGACCATGGAGCGACGCTCGCCGGAAGCGGTGAAGCCGCCTCGACCAGCTTCGCGAGGGCTGCGCCGAGCGCGATGCCGGCAAGCGCACCAACTACGCTCAACGTCGCCGATTCGATGAGGAACTGCGCCAGAATGTCACGCCGGCGAGCGCCGAGTGACTTGCGAATGCCTATCTCGCGGGTGCGTTCCACGACAGCCACAAGCATAATGTTCATTATGACTATCGCCCCAACCACCAGTCCGATCGCGGGCAAAAAGATTCCCGCCAGGACCAGATAGCGTTTGATCGACTGCCATTCGGACAAGGCAGACTCCGAAGATTCGAGCGCGAAATTGTCGGCTTGCAAGGGATGCAGCTTCCGCCGTTTGCGCATGACCTCGCGCACGAGACTCTGGGCATCGGTGAGAGCGCCCTCACTTGGCGCCTGCACTATGACACCGCCAAGATCGCCTCGTGCGGAACCGAGCAAGCGTCCCATAGCCGATTTGTACGGGGCCACCACCTGCCGGTCGAGGTTGAGGCCGAAGACGGATCCCTGTTTTTCGAGTACTCCGATGACCCTGAACGGAATGTTCCCGAATCGAAGCTCGCGGCCGATCGGGTCGAGATTGGGAAGGAAATGCGATGCGACGTCGGTGCCGATCACGACAACCGATGCCCCCAGCAGCTCCTCCTGTTCACCGAACACGCGACCCGACGTAATATTGAGGTCCTTGATCGTGAAGATGTCAGGTGTCGCCGCGTGGGCGATGACCTGCGGCCCACCTCCGACGTACGCGGAGCGCGGTGTGATCCAGTCCGCGTCGTCAATGGCCCACTGCGCCTCCGCCGGAAGCGCATCCCTTATGGCGTCGGCGTCCTCTTCGGTAATAGGCGGGCGGCGCGACCACTCGCGCCACGTCGCTTCGGTTACATCCCCGGTCTGAATATCGGGAAAGCGTCGCACGGTGAAGGTGTTGATGCCGAGAAACTTCCCGGCGAAGTCCTCCTCGACGTATTTGCCCATCCCTTCCACGATGGATACGACGGCGATGAGAAACATCACGCCAATTGTGACGCCGAGAAGCGTGAAAAAGCTCTTTAGCTTCTGTACGCGAATTTGGGTGAGCGCCAGTCTGACGGCTTCCAGGAATGACATTGCCTACTCGAACCGGAGGGCTTCGACGGGATCCAGCCTGGCCGCGCGCGCTGCCGGAGCGAGGCCGCACAGAACGCCCGTAACCGCACTCGCCGCGAGTGCCGCGATGATTGCTCCACCAGGAATTTCAGCTTGCACCGGTGTGGCCGAGCGAATAAAGGCAATCAGCGCAGCGCCGGTAGCCAGTCCGATTGCCGCTCCAATGCATGTGAGCGTTGCGGCTTCGACTAGGAACTGCCAAAGAATTGTGCCGCGCGTCGCACCCAGTGCCTTGCGAACACCAATCTCGCGCGTGCGCTCGGTGACCGAGATCATCATGATCGCAACTACACCCACACCTCCCACCATGAGGCCGACCGAAGCGAGCGCTATCATAATAATGAAGAAGGTGCCGGTGAAGCTGTTGAACTGCGCCATCAAGCCGTCCTGCCCCATGACTGCGAAGTTGTTGATGGCGCCGGGCTTGAGTCCGCGCAAGCTTCGCAATGTAGCTGTTGTCTCATCCATCACGACATCACGCGTACTGCCGTCTCTTGGCTTGACCACCAGGGTTACTCCGTCGAGCCACGAGTCCAGATAGCGGTGCGCCGTCTCGAACGGCACCATGGCCTTGGCCTGGTCACCGGGTGATTGCGTCGGCGTTCCGATGAAGCTTACGGTGCTGTGGTACACACCAATTACACGGAATGGCTGACCGTTTGCCGTTACGGTCTTGCCGACGGGATCAGACTGTCCGAAGAGGCGCTCAGCCATGACATCGTTCACGATGGCGACGCGAGCCGCGTTCCTCGCCTCGAGTGTGGTGAAGCTGCGTCCGGAGACAATGTCTCCACCGTCCGTCTCCAGCCAATCGGCGGTATAACCCGTGGCCTCCGCGGACGAGAGCGACTGGTCCAGGTATTTGAACGATGCGCTTCCAGGAAGCTGCGCTGTAACTGCGTGAACGGAAGGTATGCGACGGAGTGCGTCGGCTTCCCGAATGGTTATCGGCGGATTGCGACGGGAAGGGCAGGTGTCTTCAGTGCCATCGCAGTTCTCGAAAAAATCCCCTCGGCGGAAGACGTAGAAGCTCGTCGGGCCTGCCGCCGCGATGTCCTTTTCGACGCTCGTCTTGATTCCATGAACAGCGCCCGACATTGCGACCACGACAAAAACGCCGACGGCGACACCGCTAATGGTGAGTCCCGCCCGCACCTTGTTGGACCGGATGCTGTCGAAGGCGATCAATACCCCTTCGAGCGTTGAATACAGCCGGTTGGCGAGCACGCTATTCCTGCCTGATCGCGAGTATGGGATCCAGACGCGCCGCCCGGCTCGCTGGATAGATCCCCGCGATGATACCAACCACGGTTCCCGTGAGAACGCCGGCGGCTATCGACCACGGAGCGATCGCGGCCGGAAGGGGACTGGTAGCCGCGATAATCTTGGAAGCCGCAATACCAATTGCCACACCGATACCCGCCCCCACCGTACTCAGCGTCGCGGATTCGGTGAGGAACTGATTCATGATGTCGCGCCGGCGCGCGCCGAGGGCTTTCCGGATTCCGATCTCGTGCGTCCGTTCCGCGACGGCGACGAGCATGATGTTCATGATGATCATGGCGCCAACAACCAGGCTTATGGCCGGAAGCGCTACCCCCGCGAGCTGCATGTACCCCTTGATCTTGTCCCAGAACGCGAGCGCGGACTTGGACGTCGACATGTCGAAGTCGTCTGCCTGTGCGGGGCGCAGCTTGTGACGGCTCCGCATTGTTGCGCGCGTCTGCTCCATGGACTCGCTCATCATCGCGGCCGTGGGCGACTGTATTGCCAGGGTGCCGACGGAAGTCGACGTGAAGCCAGGGCGGTGCGTCACTCGCCGCAGCGGTGAGTGCAGCGGCCCGACGACGAACTTGTCGAGCGAGAATCCGAAAACGCTTCCCTGCTTTTCTGCTACGCCAACCACAGTGTAGCGGGTTCCGGCTATTGTAATGGCGCGACCAACAGGGTCAACGTTAGGGAAAAAATGGCGCGCCACCTCTTCTCCGAGCACAACGCTCAGCGCGCCGGTTGCCATCTCCTGCGACGCCAGCGGCCGCCCATTGGCAATCTCCATCTTCTTTATTTCGAAATAATCACCATCGACAGCGAAGACCATGAGCTTGCGCTGTTTCGCATACTCAGACTCGATCGGCACATCGGTGGCGAAGGTATTCGCCGCCCAGAGCGTTCCCGGAGGAAGTACGGCGGAAATGGCACGCGCATCGCTCTCGCTGATGAATGGACGGCGTGTCCATTCACGCCACTGCTCATCCGTGGTGTTGCCTATGTTGATCGAAGGAAAGCGCCTGACCTCGAAGGTATTTATTCCCATCAGCTTACCTACGAAATCCTCTTCCATATACTTGCTCATCCCTTCGACGATCGACACCACCGTGATCAGAAACATCACGCCAATCGTCACACCCAGCAGCGTGAAGAAGCTCTTGAGCTTCTGTACGCGGATCTGTTGAAGGGCCAGGCGGATCGCTTCAGAGAGGGGCACGTCAGCCCGCGATCTGAGCGGCGAACGCCTCCCGGCGCGTATCCGACGCAATCCGACCGTCGCGCAGCACGACTACTCGGCGCGCGTGGGCGGCGATGTCGGCCTCGTGCGTTACCATGATCACGGTCTGACCCTGCTCGGCGAGGCCCTCGAAGACGCGCATGATTTCCTGGGATGTGCCGGAGTCGAGGTTGCCTGTTGGCTCGTCAGCGAGCAGAATCGCGGGAGTGTTTACCAGCGCCCGGGCGATGGCGACACGCTGGCGCTGACCGCCGGAAAGCTCGTTCGGCCGATGATCCATGCGATCGGCGAGCTGAACGCGCTCGAGCGCCTGCATAGCGCGTTGTTTTCGTTCCGCGGATGGAACGCCCGCGTAGACGAGAGGCAGCTCAACGTTGTGCAGCGCCGTCGCACGCGGCAACAGGTTGAATGTCTGGAAGACGAAACCGATCTCCCGATTGCGCACACGGGCCAGCTCATCGTCGTCCTTGCTCGAGACCAGCATGCCATTCAGCCAGTACTCTCCGGCCGTCGGCGTGTCGAGACATCCGATGACGTTCATGAGCGTCGACTTTCCGGAGCCGGAAGGTCCCATGATAGCGACATACTCATTGCGCTTTATGGCGACATCGACACCGCGCAGGGCGTGCACGATTTCGCCGCCCATGTCATAATCCCGGCGGATCCCGCGCGTTACGATGACCCAGTCCTCGGATGGCGTCGCGCCAGCGTCCATGGTGACGACCTGACGTTCGGCCGTCGTGCTGAGAGCGGATTCGTGGGCGTCTATGTTCACTTCGCCTCCGAGTCTGGCTTCTTCTTGTCTGTAACCTTGGTTTCACGCACGAGCGCACTGTCCTTCAACTCACGGATTGCCTGGTAGCTGCCGGCCACGATTCTCTCGTTTTCGCGCAGCCCGCTGAGCACCTCGAAATACTCATCACCGGCGATGCCGATTCGAACCGGGCGGAACATGACCTTGTTGTCAGTGCCTACGATAAACACTCCCTCGACGTCCTTTTTGCCGATCTGCTTGGCCGGCTGCTTCCCGAGAACCGACTGCGCCGAGTCCTTGTTCGGGACGGACTCGTTCTCACGTACGGTGAGCGCGATGATTGGAATGGATAGAGCCGTCTTGCGTGTATCCGTGATGATACGTGCCGTCGCGGAAAAGTCGGGCCGGGTATCGGTGGGAGGATTCTTGAGCTGTACAACGACCTCATAGTCGATCGCCTGATCGCCGGTGGCCTGTCCTGACAAGCCAGCCCGGAGCGAGCTGTTCGAGATCTCCACTACCTCT
>JACMME010000324.1 GCA_014379205.1 Gemmatimonadaceae bacterium | reverse complement strand
GTTTGGCACCTGACCAAGATCTGCGGCGTCTGCGGAACGCCGGATGAGATCGGGCTCGACGGAGAGGGTGAGATCGTCTACGGTGGGTGACTGAACAAGTTGTCAAAGCGCAGCGTCAAGTCAGTCCTCTTACCGAAGACTACCTGCCGGGGGCGGTCAGCTTCTACAGTAATGGGCTGCGGGCTTTACGTGATCGGATAGGATCGCGCGAGCCCGCAGCCATCAACTTGAAGGCCGAAAGCACTCGGCAGGTAGTCTTCAGTCAGATTCCCAGTGAGGTTACCAAAGAGTGGGCTTGTGCCCAATGGGTTAGATAGTAAACTCACTCAACCGCTTGTCAGTACGGCGGAGACCACGGCCACCAGTCCTTGTTCGAGTAGTTCTTCCCGAACACCGCCGTCAGGATCGGACGCGGATTTTTCTCCCGGGCCACGACATCGATCCGCTCAGTGATGAAAAGCGGCTTCGAGTAGTCGCGGTATCGGCGGTAGCTGTGGCAGAAGCACCACGGTCCCTTCCGTGCCGTATTCCCGAGCGCCATGTCCGGGATCCCGAGGATCGTCATCGCGTAGAAAAAGTTGAGCGTCGCGAACCGCGGCAGATCGCTCTCCCTCATCCCCCGGGGGAAGCTGCCGTGCTTCCCCCACTGGATGTTGACGACGACCTGCGACTTGGGCCAGGTCGAGTGCAGGATCCTGGAATGCCAGTACGTCCATACCTCGGTGGGCGCGCCGGTGGAATCGTACCCAACCCAGATGATCTCTTCGTCGGTCGGCACGGTGAAGGGCAGCCACGATCCGTGAACGTCGTCCCTCCACAACAGGTGGTAGGCGATCACCCTTCGCTCGGGGTGCAGAAACGCCACCACTCGGCTCAGTGGGAACTGTTCGTCGCGTTGCTGGTATAAGACCGGTGCCAAGCGCCGTGCCAGGATGGCCATGCTGTCTGATGGAGGAAGGGCGCCCGGTAGATTCAGCGGTCGTGGGGGAATGTGTGCTCGAGGTCCGCACGCTATCATCAGCAGCAGGCACAGCCCGATCAACATTCCCTTGCGGATCTGGATGGCGCTCCTCGCCTGGGGACGCCGGTCCAACGTCACCCTTACCAGCGTCCCACCGCCGATGGCTGGGTAGCAGTAACCGGAGAGCTCATGCGCAAGCCACGTCCGAACGCGTACAATCCCGCCCAGGCACTTTTTCTCATCAGCAACGATCGTAGCGGATCTCCCCTCAGTTGCCCTTCGTGCTCCGGCTCGATCGAGCGTGACCCCCGCCAGATTCCGCCCCCTCCCTATACCCACGTGACGCTGCGCTGCCAAAGCTGCGGACGATCCGCACACTACGTCGCAGGAGCGGCATAAGCCGGCCTCTTGCACAAAACTTGCCCCCCTCTGATCCCGCCGGATCGATAGCACGTTCGCATGGAGGTGAATAGTTCAATGGCACGAATCACTGGTACGGTCAAATGGTTCAACGACGCCAAGGGATTTGGCTTCATTTCGCGTGAAGGAGGCCCGGATGTCTTTGTCCATTTCAGCGCCATTGGCGGATCCGGCTTCAAGTCTCTCGCTGAAGGGGACAAGGTCGAGTTCGAGGTTGTCCAGGGACAGAAAGGACCTCAGGCAGCGGACGTCACCAAAGTCACCTGAGCAAAGCCACGTCAACAAAAGAGCCCCGCTGAGCGGGGCTCTTTTGCATTGGGACCATCACGGCGAGGAGAAGGTCGGCGATAGTTATCAGTGGTTCGGCGCGGGTTAACTGAAAACCACTGATAACTGAACAACTAACCAACTGACAACTCAGAACTTGCATCCCCTCCGCCCAACCCGGAACTCTCGGCATTACCCAAACAAACAGAATGCGAGAACTGCCCCCCAAAGCGCGAGCTACCTGCCGCCGTTCCCCACTTTGCGCAGGGGGAGCTCGATCTGCCCACTTTCACCGACCGGCTGCTTCGCGCTGTCGCCGAAGATCGGATCGCTCGACTCGTCAACCATGTGAGTGAGCTTGTAATAGAAGTGGAGGGCATGGATTGGGGCCATGAAGCTGCGGTTGCCGGCCCGGGAAATGGCAACGGCTTCCTCGCGCACGCGGCGAGGCAGATCTCGCGCTGAGGGTAGCGCGAGAAGTCGCTGTATCTCTGTGCTATCTCGTGCGAGCAGAGCTGCGCACAAACTGTCCAGATAGGCGAGCATGCTACCGGGCTCCCATTTCGGGCTGTTTGCCTTAGGTACACATTGCAACTAATACACCGCAGCCGCAAGGGGTTCCTGACGCCTAACCCCTGTTTCAGGGGTGTAACAGGTCGAACCGCACTCCCCGGTGGCTCCTGCGCCGTTTCTTCGGCGCGTAGCGATAGAGCTGCGCCGGCCTTCCTCGCCCCTCACTCCGCCATTCGTCTGTGGGCTCGACGAGCCAGGCCGCCTGCAGGGCGCGGCGGAAACTCGCCTTGTGCAGGCGTTTACTCAGCAGGAGCTCATAGAGCTGTTGTAGCTCACCCAGCGTGAAGGTCGGCGGCAGAAGCCGGAACGCGATCGGCGCCTGGTCGAGCCGGGCCTGGATGATTCGCATCGAACCCTCGACCATGGACCGCTGGCGCGGCGAAAGTGGTGGAAGATCTCCCACCGGAAACCATGTGTTCCCAGGCCGAGGCGATGCCGTCTCGTGGGGAACAAGTCCGACGAAGGCTACCGAGATATCGGCGTTGCCCGGATGCCGCTTCCCATCGGCGAACGCGCTGATTTGCTCGATCCAAGTCGGCGGCTCGCCCAACACGTCCTGCGCGATGCGCGTGGCGGTGGCATCCAAAGTCTCAGCACCCTGGGCGGCTTTCCAGGGCAGCGACCAGCGCTCGCGATCGGAAGTGCTGCGCGTGAACAGGATCGCGAGCTCGTTCCCCATTGCCGTCACGAGAACGACATCAACGGTATGGTAGGAGGATTTGGAGGAGCGGTCGCGCATAGATACCGAATTAGTCACCTTTTGTGACTAAAGTCAATACCGCGTCAGTCCATTTTTTTTCTTGAGCACTTCGGCTGATCGCCGAGCGCGTTCAGGCGGGAAGTATTGATATACCGTGAGCCTATTCGCGCGTCAACAGACAATTTCAGTGACGCGTCATGTGGCACGACATGCGAACAAAAAACCGTCGCGACTCAGCGCGGCCGGGCCGGCCGTTCCTCGCCCGCGCCACGACTGACGTGTGGCGGAATGCTGATTGGTAGGTGCCCTGTAATAGCGGATGTTCCCAGCAGCGCGCGCGCCGCTGCCTGCTGTGAAACCGGAAATCCGCCCCAGGCGACGAGATAACCCGGCACCGATGGCACCTGGCGCAACAGATATGGATTTCCAAATGCCACTATGATCGGCTTCCGACCGAGCTGGACGAGCGATTCCACGAACCCGGCGAACGCTCCCGGGGCGTTCGCGGTCACCGCATCCCAGCTGTGCCCGATGTACGAGCCGATGATTGTCACATCTGCCGAATCTGCAGCAGCGATGAGTCTCGGATAGTTCAGCGCCCCATCTTCCGTCGCTACGAACTCCGCTCGCAGATTCGGCAGACCGCTCCGCAGCTCGGCGTTGAACGCCACGCCGGCCGACAGATCCGCACGGCGAGCGAGAGTGATCGAGAGCACGCGCGCCGTGCGCGAAGCGAGAGGAACCTGGCGCAGCGAATCCTTTACCAGCGTCATCGACTTCTCGGCTACTCTCCGCGCCACTTGTACGCTGGCGCTGTCGCCGACCCGAAACCGTAACGCGTTGATGTCAACGAGCTTGCTTTGCGGCAGGCCGATCCGGCGCTTCGCTTCGAGCACCCTGTGCACCGATGAATCGAGACGCGCTTCCGTATACCGTCCCTCAGTCACACCCGCCACGACCGCGTCGATTGCCTGCGTCACATCCTGTGGCTGAATCAGCACGTCGATCCCAGCCGCGACCGCCCGCTTCACCGACTCGGCGGCGCCAAACTGGTCCAGGACACCGCGCATGTCCATCGCGTCGGAGATGATGATTCCGTCGAAGCCCATCTCCCGGCGGAGGAGCTGCGTCATGACCTTGGCGGACAGCGTCCCCGGAACATTCGATGAGTCGAGCGCCGGCATCGCTCCATGAAACGACATGATCGCACCCACGCCGATCTTCACCGCGGCACGGAAGGGAACCAGCTCCACCGAATCGAGCCGGGTCCTGCTCACTGTGACGACCGGCAGCGCGAGATGAGAGTTGACGCCAGTGTCGCCATGACCGGGAAAGTGCTTCCCTGTCGCGATCATGCCGTGATCCTGCACACCTCTTATGAATGAAGCACCCATGCGCGCGGCGAGCTGCGGATCCTCGCCGTAGGACCGCGTATTGATGACCGGATTATCGGGATTGTTGTTGACGTCCAGCACCGGAGCGTAGGCAATGTGGATCCCCAGCGCTCTGCCTTCGACGGCAGTCAGCCGTCCCTGCTCGTAAGCGAGAGTGGTATCACGAGTTGCGCCGACCGCCATCTCCGGCGGAAACACTATCGCTCCGCCCAGGTCGATTGCGTTGGGAACGAAATAGCCACCGCGCGCGCGGAAGCCGGCGCCCGCTTCCAGGTCCGCTCCGAAGAGCAGCGGAACCGAGCTCATCGACTGCAGCGCGTTGAGCTTTACGGCGATCTCAGTAGGCGAGCCGATGGAAATGGT
>JACMME010000323.1 GCA_014379205.1 Gemmatimonadaceae bacterium | reverse complement strand
CGCTCAGCCCGGTCGCGCCTCGCGCGCCGGCGGCGGCGCTTGCGCCACTCCAGCGACTCTTCGCCGAAGCTACCGGGCCTCATCGTGTCGTCATCCTCATCGTCGGTATCGTATAATGGATCGCCCGTGGGGAGGCGATCCATCGTGCCGATTACGACGCTTCGAATCAAGCCAAAAGCGGCGTAACCCACGAGCGCCGGGAATGCGAAGTGATACGGCCGAAAAATGACAGCGACGATGATGGCCAATACCAGTATCGACGCCACCGCGCTTTTCCACGACTTGAAGCCAAAGGTCGGAACAGCGGGATACAGGACGTGGCTGATCATGAGCCAGCTAAGGGTCAACATCACTCCCTTCATTGCGTCGGGCCAATCCAGCTGCCCAATAGCTGTCTGCTTGTAGAACTCGGTCTGGCTGAACCAGTAATACGTGGCCAGGGTCATGCCCGCCGCGGGGCTCGGCATTCCATGGAACTGTGACTTTGCGCGACCTCCCTGTTCTACGTTGAAGCGTGCCAGTCGCATGACCGCGCAGGCGATATAGATGAAGCAGAGCAGCCAGGCCCATCCTTCGCGATTCAGCACAGCGAAGTACATGATGAACGCTGGCGCGACCCCAAAGGAGATCGCATCTACCAGAGAGTCCAGTTCCACTCCAAAGCGGCTACCGGTCTTGGTCATGCGCGCCACACGTCCATCGAGCGCGTCCATTATGCCGCCAAGCACGATGCACCAACCGGCCCACATGAACTGGCCGCGTTGCGCGGAGATGATCGCGAACACCCCGAAGAACAGGTTACCGAGCGTGAATCCGTTCGGCAGGATGACCACGGCACGACGCATGTTGGGGCGGGGAAGCGCTGGAATCACTCGGGTAGCTCCGCGAGTACGGTGGTGCCGGCGACGGGAAGATCCCCAACCTTTACCTGAACAACAGATTCCGTCGGTATGAAGACATCAACGCGCGAGCCGAAACGGATAATTCCCATGCGTTCTCCCTGCGTCGCCTCGTCACCGATTTTGGAGTAAGTCACGATGCGGCGGGCAATGAGGCCGGCGATCTGCCGCACCAGAATGCGATGCCGCGAGATCTCAATTCCCACGGAGTTCTGCTCGTTGTCCAGACTCGCTTTTTCCGATGCGGCGTTCAAATACTTCCCGGGATTGACGTGCACGTATCGCACGGTCCCACTCACCGGATAGCGATTGACGTGAACGTTGAAAACATTCATGAAGATGGAAATGCGTGTCGCACGGCCCTTCACGAATGCTGGCTCATCAACCTCGGTGATCATCACGATCTTGCCGTCCGCAGGCGAAGTGACGACCCGATTGCCACGTGGACCGGTTCGCTCCGGATCGCGGAAAAAGTACGAAACCCAGAGGGCAATTAGTGTGAGCAGAAACGCCACAAGCCAGAGCGGCCACGAGCGGCGGAGTACGGCAGTGGCGAAGGCGCCCGTAGCGATCGCAAACGCCAACATTATGAAAATCCAACCTTCGCGCGCGAAATTCACCACGTCTCCGTGAGTGTAAGGTCTGTTCCGGTCAACAAGCGATAGGCAAGGCGATATCGCTCGCTTGTTGCGCTAACAACATCGGGAGGAAGGGGAGGGGGCGGAGCCTCTCCGTTCCAGCGGCCGGCTGCCTTCTCGCGCTCCAGATAATCACGCAGAGGCTGCTTGTCGAAGCTGGGCTGCTGGCGGCCGGATTTGTAACCGTCCGCGGGCCAGAAGCGAGAGCTGTCCGGGGTGAGTACTTCGTCTATCAGCAGAATGTCACCATCGTTGTTCCGTCCAAACTCCAGCTTCGTATCGGCAACGATTATGCCCCGCGACTCGGCGATCACTCGGGCCCTTTCGTAGACGGCGCGTGTGCGGTGCTCCAGTTGAGAGGTCGCCTCGTCACCGATCAATCGGCGCATCTCGGAAATGGTGATGTTCTCGTCGTGGCCAGATACAGCTTTGGTCGCAGGGCTAAAAATCGGTGGCTCCAGGCGGCTACTCTCCTCCAGACCCGCCGGCAGCGGCTCTCCCGCCAGCGTTCCCGAAATTCGGTATTCCTTCCACGCCGAACCGGCCAGATACCCGCGAACCACGCACTCAATGGGAAAGACTGTCGTGCGGCGGCAAAGCATTGCGCGGCCCGCAATCGAATCACGGAACGGTGCGAGCTCGGGAATCTCTGGTATGATCGAGTCTGCGTCCGAGCTGATGAGGTGGGTTGGGCCGAGCTCCTCGAGCTGCCCACACCACCACGCGCTCAGTTGCGTCAACACAGCGCCCTTGTGAGGAATCGGCTCCGCCATCACGACATCGAAGGCGCTCACTCGGTCGGTGGTGACGAGCAGCAACCGATCCGAACCAGCATCGTAGATGTCACGCACTTTACCACGCCCCGTGCGCCGAAGCGGCAAGTCGCTAACGGCCATCAGCATCAGACGCGCAACTCCTCGCGCGCCTCGGCGTACGCCGGCGCGCGGTCGAGAATGGGATCAATTACCTCGCGCAGGAACTCATCCACCTGCTCCGGGGCGCGCCCAACATACAGAGATGCTTCCGCTACTTCATTCATGCCTTGCGCTGGGAGGCGCAACGACGGATCGGCGGCCAGTCGCTCGAAAAGATCATTTCGGCCGCCATCCTCCTTCACCACTCGAGCGCTCTCAATGCTGTGCTTGCGAATGGCTTCGTGGACCTCCTGCCGATCCGCACCCTTCTCCACGGCGCGGACGATCAGCAGTTCGGTAGCCATGAACGGAATCTCCTCCATCACGCGGCGCCGAATACGCGCCGGATGCACATCGAGTCCCGATGCAACGTTGGCAACGAGGATCAGGATCGCATCCGTGGCCAGAAAGGACTCAGGAAGCACCAGACGCCGGTTGGCGCTGTCATCCAGCGTACGCTCGAAAAACTGGACGGCGTGAGTCTGATTGGCGTTTTCCTCAAGCGATATCACGAAGCGGGCGAGCCCGGCGATCCGCTCAGACCGCATTGGATTGCGCTTGTATGCCATTGCCGACGAACCAATCTGCTCGCTCTCAAAGGGCTCCTCGATCTCGCCGAAAGCCTGCAGCATTCGGATATCCGCGCTGAATTTCGCCGCACTGGCCGCCGTTCCCGTCACCACGCCGAGAACTTGAGCGTCCAGCTTACGGGTGTACGTCTGGCCGGTGACGGGGAGTGATTGCGTGAACCCCATCTTGGTTGTCACGAGATCCTCCAGCCGTCGTACCTTGTCGTGATCCCCACCGCAGAGCTCGAGAAAGGTCGCCTGGGTTCCCGTCGTGCCTTTCACTCCACGAAATGGGAGCGTTGCGAGCCGATACTCGATGTCAGCGAGGTCGAGCACGAAGTCCTGCAGCCACAGCGTCGCACGCTTGCCAACTGTCGTCAGTTGCGCGGCCTGCAAATGAGTGTACGCCAGAGTCGGCTCGGAGCGCCACTTGCGCGCAAAAACCGCAAGCGCCCGAACAACCGACAGGATTTTGGCACGCAGCAACTCCATGCCGCGTCTCATGAGAATGAGATCGGCATTATCGGTAACGAAAGCGCTTGTTGCGCCCAGATGAATGAACGGACGCGCCGCGGGTGCGGCGTCGCCAAACGCGTGCACGTGCGCCATCACATCGTGACGGAAGCGGCGCTCAAACGCGGTTACCTGAGAGAAGTCGATGTCGTCCAGATGCGCCCGCATCTGCCGCAATGCTTCGTCAGGAATGGCGACGCGCGTACCCACCTCGCTCTGCGCTTCCGCGAGAGCCAGCCAGAGTCGCCTCCACAATCCGTAACGCGTACGCGGCGACCATAATTCGAGCATGGCCCGCGACGCGTACCGTTCGGAGAACGGCGATGAATACTGGTTTGCCTCGCTCACCGGATGACGAAATCGGTCGAATACACACGCCGCGCACGCTCGAAAAACATCCGCACTACGCCACCGCTAGTCCGAGCGAGGGCAGCCTCAACGTCCTGTGCGCGCTCTATCGCGACCTGGTTCACTTGCAGAATGACGTCGCCCTGCTGGACGCCTATCTCGTTGGTCACCCGGTTGCTTGTCCTGTATATAAGCGCGCCTCGCGCGGCACGAATTGCACGCTCCGCCCGAATCGCCGGGGTAACCGTTACGAGCTCGAGCTCGCGTAGGACTTGCACTTTGGGAGCGCTCACCTCGGGCAGGTCGGCAACTGTGGCGGTAACGGGAAACTCGCGTCCTCCTCGCTCGGCCACCAGAGAGACCGGTTCGCCGACTCGGGCCTCCAGCAGAAGAGCCTCCCAGTCGAACGGATTCCGGAGCGTTCGGCCATTCGCACGCACGAGCTGATCTCCTGGCAACAAGCCGGCGCGGGCAGCGGGTGACCCCGGTGTCACCGTTCGAATCACCACACCACCGCGTAGCGCTCCGCGCGGATTTCCCGATGCTGGGAGCTCCGTCTTGATACCAATCCAGGGACGTCGAACCGAGCCGTGGGCAAGTAGATCTTCCGTTACACGTTTCACCCGGTTGATGGGAATCGCAAAGCCCAATCCGACGGAGCCGCCACTCGGCGAGAATATCGAGCTGTTTACACCGATGACTTCCCCAAGAGCATTGACCAGCGGACCCCCCGAATTCCCGGGGTTTATCGAAGCGTCCGTCTGAATCATGTCGAGGTACATCTGACCCTGACCCGTAGGGGTGATGAGGTTCCGGCCCGTCGCGCTCACCACTCCCGTCGTCACGCTTGGCTCGGAATTGCCAATGACAAATCCGAAGGGATTGCCAATGGCTATTGCCACCTCGCCTATCAGGAGACCTTCGGAGTTGCCAAGCGGCGCCACGGGAAGATTGGTTGCTTCGATCTTCAGCACAGCCAGATCGTTGGGCTCGTCCGCGCCTAACAGCTTCGCCGGGTAGGTGGTGCCGTCGCTTCGTGCGACCGAGATATTCGAGGCACCCGCCACCACGTGTGCATTCGTTACGATGACGCCATTTGCCTGGGTAATGAATCCCGATCCAAGACCTGGGAGCACACGCTGCCCGGAGCTACGTCCGAGAAGGGCCTCGAAAGGATCGGCAGGCGCTCGCTCGATCACCTCTGTTTGCACTGTGACGACCGCGGGCGCCACCCTGGCAACCGCATCCGTAATCGGTGTACGGCGCCGAGCATCCACTGAAGTTGTTTGAGCCGCATGGACCTCACGAACGCTCGGAGCGGCGACCGAAGAAGAATCCGCCCCGGATTCTGTCGCCCGACATGCCAGGAGCAAAGCGCTGGTACAGGCAAAACCAACCCGGCGCGCGGTCACTCCGTCCCTGACTTTGGCAGGCGACGCCTCCAATCGCTCAACAGCTCATCCAACCAGCGATTAGTGAGCGGACCGACACGCAGCCCGCACCGATGCGATGCACGCGTGACCACTCCGATGAGCCCTGGAGCTGTCGCCCATCTAGTTTCGTTCAGGTTCGCGTTTTCCAGAAGGACCTTCATGTCAGATAGAGATCCGATTCATAGCGAATGCTTTCGAGAAAAAGCCCACGCGCTGGTGCTGGAGGTGAAGTTACCCTGGAGCCATCGGCTCGAAGAAGAGCTTCGAGATCGGACAGCGGGCGACGGTCGCTAGCGATGTCAATCATCGTGCCGACGAGGAATCGAACCATGTGATGGAGAAAGCGATTCGCTTCGATTGCGAATGAGAGGCCGTGACGCCGATCGTTCCACGAAGCGGTTACCACCGTGCAACGATGCATGTCGTGCGCTGGGGCGGTATTGCGAACCGCAAAGGCGCGAAAGCAGTGGTCTCCCACCAGGGCAGTCGCGCAAACGTCGAGAGATTCGCGCGAAAGCGGGCGCGCGAGAGACCATTCCCAGCGCCTGCGGAACGGCGACTTGCTGCATTCGTCGGTTCCCAGATTATAGATGTAGCAGCGCGAGAGGGCGCTGTAACGGGCATGAAAGTCAGAGCGCATGAGATGTGAGCGCGCTACCCAGACATCATTTGGTAGCACCGCGTTGAGTGCGCGCCGGAGCTCATCCGGAGTCCAGCGTTCCGGAACACTCACACCAACAGCTTGACCGCGAGCATGAACTCCAGCGTCCGTACGTCCGGCTGCGACCGCCACGACCGGCTCTGCGCAAATCTGACCGAGTGCCGCTTCAAGAGTACCCTGGATCGTCCGGGAGTCCGGCTGGCGCTGCCACCCTGAAAAGCCTTCGCCATCGTACTGCAACACGAGCTGGATGGTCTGCCGAACCATGCGCGGGAACATACCGATGAGCAGGCCCAAGTCAAGCGCACAACCAATCACTAAACGATTGACAGTTCGTGAGTAACGCTCCTACATTTGCTGCTCCTTTACACATCCTTCGTCGCAGCCCTTGATGCCTCCTCGCACGCTCGCCTCGCTGGCGCATGCTCTCAGCGCGGCCTCCGACCTCGAGGCGGCATTGGTTGCGCTCGACGAGGCGCTGGCGGAGCTCGATCGGTCTGCCCGGATAAGCTTGATCCGCTATGACGAGCGCCGCGAGCTTTTCAAGGATGCGTTGGTCCCAAACTCCACCGGTGGCGTTGATCGAGTTTCAGTCGGGACAACTCTCGACCATCTACCTTCCGCGATCAGAGAGCAGCTCATTCATGGCGGCGCCTTCGCCGATTTGGGGGACGATTCAGAGCAGTATGCCCGCCTGCTTGGAGTCGCCCAGTCGCCGGACGATGGACTGCTTGCGCTGCGTGGCCTCACATCCGACGGCAACCTCGCCGCCGTTCTCTCGCTGTTCGAGCCACGTCGCATGTTCGGTACACGAGTCATGGAGCGATTCGGGGCTTATGCCGCGCTTTTCGATCTGGCATTCGCACGCTTCGCGGATCGGGAAGCCCGAGGGGAAGCCGTTCGCACTCTCGAAGATGTAACACATCGCGTCCATGAGGAGTATTTGCGGAAGCTGGGGCTCCTCGAGCAGCAACTGGTCGCCGCGAGGGACTCAGCCCAGCAGACGGCGGCACAGCTGGACGCCAGCCAGCTTCTCGGACTGGAGAGGGAGGCCGAACAGCAACGCGAAGAAGCCAGGCAGGCAAACCGTCGTGCGGGCGTGATTGAGGGACAGGTAGCTGCCAGCGTCGATCAACTCGAGCGCGCACATATCGAGCTGCATCGCCGAAGCGAGGGTCTTCGTCAAAAAACGAGGTCGCTGTACCTGATTGACCGGGTGTTGGCACTCGATTCCGTTACCAGCGATCCACGAAGGTTGGTAGACGGCCTGGTAGCGCTACTGGCGGACGATCTGCAGGCGCAGCGGTGCTCGCTCATGCTGCGCGCACCGGAGCCATACACACTATTTCTCGCAGCGTCACGCGGCCTGCCACCTGAGGTCGCCGAGGGCATGCGGATACACTTCGGACAGGGGGTGGCGGGAACGGTGGCGGCACGCCGGGAACCGCTACTCGTCCAGGATGTGGCGGTAGCCGGTTCGCACCCTTTTCTCAAGGATCAGTATTTCACGACGGGGTCGTTCATAAGCTTTCCCCTCATATATCATCGTGAACTGGTGGGTGTGGTGAATCTGACCAATCGCGCGCGACACGGAGTCTATGTCGAAGAAGACGTTGAGCGCGTGCGGCTGCTTGCGATGGTCATAGCAATCATTGCGGCGCGCGCCGCTCTTCCGGAGCGTTTGGCTGAAGCAATTCGTGTCCGGTAGCGCTCTTCATACCGCGATCAGGCAGCTGGCTGGAAGCGAGTCCCTGACAGCAGAGGATACCGCCGCCGCGTTTGACGTCGTGATGCGCGGTGAAGCGACCGCGGCCCAGGTTGCAGCGTTGCTGATGGGGTTGAGAGTCAAGGGTGAAACCGCGCAGGAGGTGACGGGCGGCGCCCAAGCGTTGCGCAAGGCGATGGTCAGGTTGCCTGCGGAGAACCCCGACGAGTTGGTCGACACGTGCGGCACAGGGGGTGGCCGCGTCCCCACTTTCAATATCTCAACGGCGGCAGCGCTTCTCGCGGCGGGCGCGGGGGTCCGCGTAGCAAAGCATGGAAATCGGTCATTCACTTCGAGCTGTGGAAGCGCAGATGTTCTGGAAGCGCTGGGAGTACGTATAGAGCTTACGCCCGAGGCAATGGCGCGCGTGCTCACTGAGGCTGGTATCGTGTTCATGTTTGCGCCCCTGATGCATCCGGCCATGCGTCACGTGGGACCGGTGCGGCGTGAGCTGGCGATCCCTACCCTAATGAATGTTCTCGGTCCTCTCGCCAATCCTGCTGGTGCCGGCCGTCAGGTAGTTGGTGTGGCCGATGAAGCCAGAATGCCGTTGCTGGCCGGCGCTCTGGCGGCCCTGGGAAGCGTTCACGCCCTCGTGGTCCACGGAGAGCCAGGCATGGATGAGCTTTCGCCGATCGGGGTGACGCGCATGCTGGAAGTCCGTGGTGGCAACGTAACTCCCATGGAAGTCAGGCCCTCTGATCTCGGCATCCCACAGGCGACAGCCGCTGAGTTGATGGGTGGAGATCCCGCGGCAAATGCCATCCGAATCACGGAGATTCTGGAGAACAGATCCCGTGACGGAGGACGCGCTGCAGTTATCCTGAACGCAGGGGCAGCGTTGTACGTGGCGGGAGCCGCACACGATCTGCCGGCGGGTGTCGAGAGCGCGAACCGCGCGCTGGGAAGGGGAGAGGGAATACGGGCGCTCGAGCGACTTCGAGAGGCCTCGGCGAAAGAACAGTGACCGCCTGACAAGTCAGTATTTTCTCAGCACGCCGATCACAAT
>JACMME010000322.1 GCA_014379205.1 Gemmatimonadaceae bacterium | reverse complement strand
GCGGATTGCGGATTGCGGATTGCGGATTGCGGATCAGAACATTAGGAATCGAAGAGTAAAGGTGCCACCGCATTAACAAATTGTCGCCGCAAACGGATGGTCCGGCGGGAAACACATACCGGCGCCGCACCGCGCCCAGGTTGCAGCATTCTCCCTTTTTCTGGTGATCCGCCGGCCCCAATTCAGGATATCCGCCCGCAGACTGCATTATGGAAGGTGAGCTTGCCAGTACCGTTTGACCGCTACGATTTCAATTCACAATGAGCTCGTGGCATGAGCCCTCATGCGCTGATTGCGGTTGTACCATCGAATTCGCCTTTCCCGACGCCTGCAACTAATCGGGAACTAAGCGGTCAGCTCGGGGCATCAGATGGGATACTACCGGGGTGTGAAAGTTGCTTCCAGGCGGGTGGGGACCGGCCACCATCCTTTCCTTAACTCCCGATTCAATGGCGCTCCGAGAATTCACCGACGAAGGCGTGGAATGGAAGGTTTGGGACGTCGCTCCCGAGGAGATGCATCCTGTCACTGCGGCCGAGGATTTTCTGGCGGATATGCTCAGCGGATGGCTCTGCTTCGAGTCAGCGCGCGGACGTAGGCGGCTGGCGCCCTATCCCAACTACTGGGATCGTATGTCCGATGAGGAATTGAAGCTGCTGCTGAAGCGCGCCACGCCGGTTGTATCGCGCGTTCGCTCTCTCGGCATGAAATCACCAGAGGATCCACGCCGCGAGTTATAATCGCTGCGAGCGGCTTCACTCTGAACGCGCCAATAAAAGCCCGCCGCGCCAACCGCGGCAATAATGAGCGTGGCAACAATTAACCACACCAGTATCCGCCGGGATCGCGCCTGTACACTCGTGGACATTTCCGTCACGCCCAGAACTCCGTAGTTGCTGTAAGGACTAGTGTCCAGCCGATCCGTGATCGTGTGAGCTACCTTCGCTTCCCCATACATCGTTCGTATCTCTCGCGAAGGCATTCACGTGCACCATCCATCCGAAGAGATTTTCCACAAAACGGCCACCAGAAGCGTCACAATCCTCCTGGGTGGCGATACTCCCGCGCGGGCCAAACAAAGCCACGCCGCTCCGGGTTTCATGCCAGCGCCCAGTGTCCCCACGCGCGGGAAAACAAAGCTTCACATGCCGGTGCCAGCGCGCAATGCTCAGCGGGATGCGCTCGTCCAGCTGGTCCAGCGAAGCTCGGCGCGGTGCGTGATACATGGCGCCGACGAGCTTGTAGCCGTCGACGCTCTTTTCGTACAATAGCGAGCTCGGACGCGCGGCATCGAATGCAAACGCCTCGCTTACCGACCGGCGGTAGTTGGTAAAGTGATACACCGCTTGTGGCACCTTTGGAAGGAACTGCTTGTAGCCGTCTGCTTCGGCCACCCTGTAGTCGGCGTATCTGGCGATCCCGCTACGAAGTTCTGCTAGCACTTGCGCGGCACGAGCCTCGTCGGCTTTGGTTCGTGCGCGCACGGGAGTCAGCTCCAGATGCGTGCCTTGTACCAGCGCACCACTCATTGAAGCAGTTACCGCGTTCGAGGCGGATGTGTCGGGTAACACGGCCTCCGCGTTGCCTGCCGGCTGATCGGGGGACCGTGGCGTCTGTGTGCCCGCGACGGTGGGCGCCAGGAGCGCGATTCCCACGACAACGAGCTTGACCTGAAGTGGCATTATTGCTTTTCAGCTCTATCGCATTGCCAGAGCGGGATCCGCAACCGGCGCCTCACCTGGCGGGAAATAGGCATCGCGCGCGTACTGAGTCACCATTCGCTGCGTATTGAAGTACGATCCGTTGAGCGCGATCGAGTTTCGCATTACCTCAGCGAACTGGTAAGGCTGACCATAGAACATCGGCAGGATGGTCCGCTCCAGCTTCAGGTATAGATCCCCGGCATCCTTCGCCGGATCGATAGGAAGCGTATGGCCGGCGCCGATCGACCAGCCCGTCACCCCCTCGATATGGCCTTCCACCCACCAGCCGTCGAGCACGCTCAAGGACGGCACCCCATTGAGCGCCGCCTTCATGCCGCTCGTGCCTGAAGCCTCCAGTGGGCGCATTGGATTATTGAGCCAGAGGTCGACCCCGCTGGTAAAGTGTGCGCCAAGGGTCATGTCGTAGTTCTGGATGTACGCAACGCGAATAGTGTCGCGCAGGCCGGCGGCGGCCGAAAAGATCTTCTGGATAAGGGCCTTGCCCCACTCATCACGCGGATGAGCTTTCCCGGCAAAGATGATTTGCAGCGGCCCGCTGTGGCGTGTGATCTCGCGCAAACGGCCAAGATCGCTGAAAATGAGGTCCGCCCTCTTGTAGGGGGTCGAACGGCGCGCGAATCCTATCGTTAGTACCGATGGATCGAAGCGCACGCCGCTGCGACGGTGCACCTCATCCAGTAGCGCCTCCTTCGCGTTTGTGTGTGCCTCGCGGATAGCGTCGAGTGGCACTACCGTAGCGTAACGGAGGTACATATTGTCGTAGCGCCAGCCCTGGATATGGCGATCGAACAGGTCGCGAAAGCTCTGAGATGTCCAGGTGACGGCGTGCACTCCATTTGTGATCGCCTTCACCGGAAAATCAGGAAACATCTCCTGGGAGACTTCCTTGTGACGCAAGGCTACCGCGTTCACAAAACGGGTGCACCGGAGCGCAACGTAGGTCATGTTGAGCTCGTCGTTCTCCATGGCGCGAGCAGCTTCCAGTAGCCCCACCCGCGTCGCTCCAAGCACGCGCTTGGCCATCTCAGCCGGAAACTTGTCATGTCCAGCGGGCACCGGCGTGTGCGTGGTAAACACGCACTGTTTCCTGACGGCATTGACGTCATCTTCGGTCACATCCCACGGACCGCGTCCGGCCAACCTGCGCTCCAGTAGCGAGAGACACAGGAGCGAGGCGTGGCCTTCGTTGATGTGATGGCAGACGTCGTTCACGTAACCCAGGGCGCGCAACATCTCCGCCCCTCCCATGCCGAGAACGACTTCCTGACACAGGCGGTAGTGGTTGTCACCGCCGTAGAGGGTGTCGGTGAGCGTGCGATCGAATTCGGCATTCTCAGGAACAGCCGTATCGAGCAGGAAGACAGGGACCTGGTGACCGGTGACGCCGCGGACAAGATACCTCCACGCCCGTACCCGAACCTTCCGGCCTTCCACTTCTACGGTCACTACCGGCTCGAGCAGCTCGAGCTTCTCCTCCGGTTTCCAGTCCGCCGCGCTTTCGCTCTGATTGCCCGCGGCATCAAGGTGCTGAGTAAAATACCCTTTTCGGTGAAGCAGCATGACGCCCACCATTGGAAGCCCCAGATCGGCAGCTGCGCGAAGGGTGTCACCGGCGAGCACGCCGAGCCCGCCGCTGTAGGTTGGGAGAGCCTGCTCCAGGCAGATCTCCATGGAGAAATATGCGATCCTCGAAATCGACGAGTTGCTATACATTCGGGTGATCAGGGATGGGGTCACTCAAGTAGTGAAACAGATGGAAACGACATTCAAAAGGCATCCAGCGTGCCCGGTGACACTAGTACCCCCACCGGCGCATAGCGGAACACATGCTTTACCGGAACGACAATGCCGCGATCGTGCTTCACAGCGGCTACCGTCTCACCATTCAGCACGCATGTCCAGCTTTCACTGATGGATAGCTGAGGTACGGGCAGCCAGGTGTCCTCCCAGCAGGCATCGCCGGCAGGAGCACCGCTTCGGGCGTCAACCGAAAGACCCGCTGTAAGTCGGGCGACCACCGTTATTGCACAACGGCTGCCAAGCCGTCGCGCGAAAGCGACAATGTGTCGCGCCTGCGCGCCGTACGCCCGGATCGGCTCGTAACCAGCCAGACGCCAAAAATCAGGCTTCAGCCTTCGAGCCAACAGTAGCCGTCGGGTTATGTGCAGCTTGAGCCGTCCATCTCGAATTGTCTGGGACATGTCGCTCATGAACCTCGCCCGCGCGGCCGGGTCGGCATCGAATCCGGCATCGATTGACGTAAGGAGGTGCCGACGCTCCGGATAATCGACGGGGCGCCGGTTATCCGGATCCACGAGCGCAAAACGCCAGAGTTCATCCCCCTGATACAGGTCGGGTGTGCCCGGTGCCGTGAGGTGAACCGTCGTTCGCGATAGGGCATTCCACAGACCCGGATTGGCTATGCGTGCCGCCATCCGCGCGACGCCTGACAGGAAAGCCACGCTTCGCGCTGGATCGAGGAGTGCTTGAACGAAACCGGACAATGCGCTTTCGAACTCCGCATTCGGCTCGGTCCAACTGGTGCGCATCTTGGCTTCGCGTGCCGCCTTCAACATGTACTCGTCAAGCCGCTCACGAAGCTCCACCAGCGTTGCGTTGTCGGGGATGCCTGCCGCGCTTTCGCCAGGCTTGAGGGGCCAGATGCCAAGAAGCGTTTGGTAGAGCAGATACTCGGTATTGCGATCAGGCGCGAATCGTCCGTTGACCTTTACTCGATGAGACCCATTGAGCCGATGCCATTGTCCAACCGCTAGCTCCCACTCGCCGGGCAGCTCGGAGAAAACGTGCAGGCGGGAGCGCACGTCGGCGCTGCGCTTGGCGTCGTGCGTGTTTGTCGCCAAAAGTGACAGGGGCAAGCGTTCAGCGCGAGCTGCATTTGCGCGATGCAGCACTTCTACAGCATCCTCGAGTCCGCGGTCCGGATCGCTGCCGACCTCGTTTCTTGACGCGAGCGGGACATACATGTACAGCGCGGTATCCTCCATTCCCTTGGCCATGGCCGGACCGCTGGTCTGCTGAAAGCGCTGTATGAAAGCCGAACGTTCGAGATCGGGGCCTGCGTGCTCCAGAGCAAATTCTCCGACTCCCAACAGCACGTTCTCGAGAAGCGTGAACACCGCCGGATTAGCGTCGGCACGCTCCCTCGCCATAGTCAAGGCACGCTGGAGGACCTGCCGATCGTCAGCGTGCGGCACTGAGGAGCGTGAATCGAGGTAGGTGCGGTAAACAGGCAAGCAAGCCAGCAGTTGAGCAACCCCCGCCTCGAGCTCGGTGCGCGTGAGCTTTGTGTCCGGGAAATAGCGCCGGGCGAGGGGGGCAAGCAGGCGGCCAAGTCGCCGGAGGTCGGCATGCAGGGTTTCGCCGAGTACCGTGAGCTTGCCACAGAAGGTTGCCTCCTCGAAGCCTGGAGAAGTTTCCGTGAGACGAAGAAAGCGCCGGTAGAAGGCGTCTACGCTTCGCGCACCTTCCGGTTCGATGAAGATGCCCGCAAGATCGTTGAGGAATTCGTATCCGGTTGTGCCGTCTACAGGCCAGTCGTCGCGGAGCCGCTCGCCAGCGGAAAGTATTTTCTCAACGACAATGGGGAAACCGGCAGCGAAGTTATCGCCCATCCGCTGACTGCCGTTCACGACTCTCCGGTCGGCGATTCTCTGCGACACTTCCGCTCTCAGCCGCTCTAGATAGCCGAGCGGGTCGAGGAGACCATCGATGTGATCGATTCTCAAGGCCTGGATGTCATCCGCTGCAACCCATTGCAATGGAAGGGAATGCAGATCGTCGAATACCGAAGAATCCTCGGTTCGAAGTGCGACGAGCTCGTTTACGTCGAAGAAGCGGCGGTAGTTGATTTGCCGAGAAGCCTGGCTCCATCGAGCGAGAGCGTAGTGCTGGGAATCGAGCAGGGCGCGGAGGCCTGCTGGGCTGAGCTTTTCGGCGCGGGGGCCCCCCCCCGAGAAGGAATCTGGCGCGTCGCTGGAAAAGGCGCGTGATCCGTTGCTTTCATCCGTGATCGAATTGTCGCTATCCTTTAGCCGGGCAATGCTTTCCGGACTCAGCGGAAAGGTGCGTGTGCGATACTTTATTCTCCACACACCCAATTCCTGAACGAGCGAAATCTCACCGCGCGACAGGACCGCCTCCAGATCGTCGTCGAGCACCGGAAGCATCACCCTCCCCCGCAGCCAGCGCTCCGGCGTATGCCAGTCAATGTCAAACCAGTGAGCGTACCGGGAGGCTTGACCGTGCGCAAGCACATCCTCCCAGAACCGGTTACTAGTACTGGTTGCCATGTGATTGGGGACGATATCGAGCATCCATCCCAGACCTTCTCCCTGAAGCGCGTGCACAAAGGCCGTGCGCCCCGCCTCACCACCCAGTTCGGGATTGACCGTCGTCGGATCCGTTACATCGTAGCCGTGCTCGCTGCCAGGACATGCGGAGAGAACCGGTGAGGTATACACGAAGGACACCCCCAGCTGGCTGAGGTACGGCAGAATCGCCCGCGCGCTTGGGAAGGGGAAATCCTTGTGAAGCTGGAGGCGGTACGTGGAGGTGAGAGCGGTTCTGGGAGCCTCTACGGTCACCACGGCTTTCGAGCCTCACGGCCCGGCTCACGACCCGGTGCTCGGTGCCCGGTGCTCGGTGCCCGGTTGGTACAACGCGGTACCCGGTGCTCGGTTTTCACAACCTGGTGCCCGGTGCACGGGCTTCTAATTGCCCGGACCACACGCGAAAGGTCTCTTCGCAGTTCACAGTTCGCAGTTCGCAGTTCGTAGTTCGCAGTTCGCAGTTCGCAGTTCGCAGTTCGCAGTTCGCAGTTCAAATCCCTACCCATCATTCCTGATATCTCGGCATTTGCCCAGCGAGCGCGCGACAGCCGGATCGGAGCGCAAATCCTCGACTCGCAGTCCATTTCGACGGGTCCAGCTGGGATACTTGTCGCCCCCGACGCCCGGGATATTCACTGGGTCCAGCTCTCCAACAATATCGTCGTAAGCGAGCCCAACCAACGCGGCCGGTGTGCGACACAGAAAGTCATGCACGGCGCCACGCAGGTCCGCCTCGTTCTCCGGAGCAACGGCCGCTGGTAGAAGCCCTTCGGCGGCGAGGCGCTCCACCAGCAGCCTGCGGTCTGAATCTCGCTCGCTGAGCGCAACGTCGGCTTCGCCAGCGCTAATCAGGCCGACAGCCTGATTTAGCTCGATATCACGCGCTCTCCAGAAACCCGAGAGTGTTGCCATGTCATGCGTATCTGCCGTGGTCAGGGAGAGCGCTTCATACGACATCGCGGGATTGAAGCTTCCCCACTCACCGCGCTCGAAGAAGAGCACCTTGGACGAGAGCACCCCCCAGCCTTTGAGCGTGGGAGAAACTTCCGGAGGTACGGTGCCGAGGTCCTCACCTACCACAATGGCATGCGCCAAGTGGCTTTCCAGCGCGAGAATTCCCAGCAGATCCCCCACCGGAAATTTTACATAGGCACCCCTAGAAGCATGCATCCCGTCCGGAATCCAGAACTGCCGAAACAGTCCAAGGATGTGATCGATACGCAACGCTCCGGAATGCCGGAAGGCCGATCGGATGAGGGCGATCCAGTACTCATAACGCGATCGCCGTAGCAGGATTGGATTCAGCGGCGGTAGCCCCCAATTCTGCCCATTGGCGGCATACATGTCTGGTGGTGCTCCTATACTGGCTCCACTTGCCAGCAAATTACCGCATGACCAAGCATCACTCCCTGACGGCGAGGAGCCGACTGCAAGGTCCTGGTACACACCAATGCGCATACCCCTACCGCGTGCCACGGCAGCCAGAACGGCGAGCTGCTGATCCAATTCGAATTGCAGCCATCTGTGGAAATCGATCTCGGTCGCGTTTGACTGCTGGAAGGCGCGCACTTCGCCGCTCTTCGAATCCCTCAGTCCCTCTGGCCAATCGCGCCACCACCCTGGTGCGGCATCGCCCAGCTCTCTCCGAAGGTGTTCCTCAATGGCAAGAAAAGTGGCGAAGTCCAGCAGCGAGCTCCCCTGGAGCTCCAGATACTCGGCGAACATGAGCGCACGCTCACCGCCGGCGACAAGGGTGCGTGTGACGAACGTGTTGTATAGAAGGTCGAGCACCCGCCGCTTCAGCCGCATTACGCCGTCGTATCGCACGTCATTGGCAGCGCGGAGAACAGCCAGCCTCGCTTCGAAATCATCGGATGCGATTAGTGTTCTGGCCTCTTCGCATTCGGCAAGCTCCGGGATCGCGGTGATATTCAGATATATCGGGTTCTTGTATAGCCGGCTGACTGGGCTGTAGGGGCTAATGTCGTGGCCCAGGTTGCGAATTGCGTGCAGCGGGTTCACACCAACGAACGTTGCGCCGATTTCGCTGCCCCAATCGATAAGCTTCCCCAAGTCACCAAAATCACCGATCCCCCAGTCCCCGGCGCCCCGAACGGCGTACAGGTTCGCGGTAATACCGAAGGCGCGGCGCTCGCTGGTCAACTGAGCAGGAGACACGCACGCGTGAGGCGTGACTACGAGCAACTGGCTCCCTTCCGGATGCTGGCTGCCATGATGCAGCCGAACACGCACCGTGTGATAGCCCGGTTCCGGACTGACCGCGAGGGAAAGCGTCAGGAAGCCATCGTCGTCGGGCTGAATGCGCCCACGGCGCTGAACTTCTTCCTTCCCGGTCGAGAGTCCGAGCTCAAAGCCAACCGGACCCGTCCAACCTTCCGGGACGCGTGCCCGAACCACGTTCGCTTCTGGCCCATGACGCGCAACCCGCACGGGCGGAAGAATCTGATCGCGCTCGCGACGTTCGAAGTCTTCCAGTGAACTGCGGGCCAGGATATCCGTGGAGGCGTCGAAGCCCATCGCCGCCAGAAGCGCTACGCGCGTTTCATCCGATGTAACCCGGACTTCCTTTCCAGACTGATCGACATACTCGGACAAGATGCCGACCCGGTCTGCAAGGGTTTGGAGTGCGACCGGTTCGGAGCCGGCGATGCCGACGTTGGGCTCGAGAGGAATCAAATGGCGATCACGGAACTGGAGCCGGAATCTTTGCCGGGCAACTTCAAAGTCTCAGCCCTCCGGCACAAGAATCAGTGCGCCCAAGGGTGGCAGCCGCAGCACCATCGACTGACGATACCCATGAAACGGGGCAGCCTCCGTAACAACCCTCTCGTACGTTTCGAATAGCTCGCTACCGCCGTATCGCTGGTCGTCGCTGGAGAGTGCCCGGCGGTACGCTCCCGCAGCGGGCGCGCCAATTCTGTAATTTTCCCGGGGCACAGGAGTCAGGTTCAGCACCACCAGCACATGCGTTCCACCGGCTTGCCGCTGGTAGCTGATCACGGAGTTCTGGCTGTCGTTCGCATCGATCCACTGGAAGCCAGCCGGAACGTGATCATCGCGCCAGAGCGGAGGATTGCCGACGTAGAATTGTCCAAGGTCCTGCATCCACCGCAGCAGATCGTTTCGTACCGGATCACCCGCCAGGTGCCAGTCCAGGCTCGTGTCGTGGTTCCACTCGTAATGCGTCGCAATCTCATTCCCCATGAAGAGCAGCTTCTTGCCTGGGCGGGTGTACTGGTACGCGAGCAGAAGGCGCAGGTTAGCGAATTTCTGCCAGTGGTCCCCCGGCATTTTCTCCAGCAGTGACTTCTTGAGATGCACCACCTCGTCATGTGAGATCGGCATGACGAATCGCTCGCTGTATTCGTATATCATTGCGAACGTGAGCTCGTTGTGATGATGCGCGCGGTGTATCGGATCCCGGGCGAAGTAGCTCAGGGTGTCGTGCATCCACCCCATGTTCCACTTGAAGGTGAATCCGAGTCCGCCGTCGCGGACGTTGCGCGTTACGCCCGGCCAGGATGTGGATTCCTCCGCGATGGTCATGCACCCGGGAAACTCGTCGGTGATCGTCTCGTTCAGTTGCTGCAGAAACGTGATGGCGTCGAGATTCTCGCGTCCGCCGTACTGGTTCGGTCTCCACTCCCCCTCCTCGCGGCTGTAGTCCAGATACAGCATTGAAGCCACCGCATCGACACGAAGACCGTCGACGTGGTACTCGGCGAGCCAGTACAGAGCGGTCGCAATGAGAAAGCAGCGGACCTCGTTTCGCCCGTAATTGAAGATGAGCGTGCCCCAGTCAGGGTGCTCTCCCTGCATTGGATCTTCGTGCTCATACAGCGCGGTTCCGTCAAAGCGCCGGAGAGCAAAATCGTCCTTGGGAAAATGCGCCGGTACCCAGTCGATAATGACTCCGATTCCGGCTCGATGCATGTAGTCCATAAAAAAGCGAAAGTCATCGGGCCTTCCATACCGCGCGGTCGGAGCGAAATACCCGCTGACCTGGTAGCCCCAGGATCCGTAAAAGGGGTGTTCAGCTACTGGCAGCAGCTCGATATGGGTGAACCCCAGGCTCTTCACATGGCTGGCGAGACGAGGCGCGATCTCACGATAGGTGAGCGGCCGGTTCCCCTCCTCGACGACCCTGGCCCATGAACCGAGATGGACTTCGTAGATGAGCATTGGGTCGCGCGCATGATCGCGACCGGGACGCTCGGCCATCCACGAGCTGTCAGTCCACTCGTGAATCGATTCTTCCACTCGCGAGGCCGTTGCCGGAGGGAGCTCCATCCCAAAGGCAAATGGATCAGTCTTCAGACGAATGTTTCGCTCATGCGTGAGAATTTCGTACTTGTACAGCGCGCCGGAACGTATTCCGGGCACGAACAGCTCCCATACTCCGCTGGAACCGACAATGCGCATCGGGAAAAGCCGCCCATCCCAGCCACACCACTCACCCACGACACTCACACGCAGCGCTGTTGGCGCCCACACGGCGAACGCTACTCCCTCCTCGCCATCAATTACTCGGGGGTGTGCGCCGAGTTTTTCCCAAAGCCGCCGGTGCGTCCCCTCGTTGAAGAGATGCAGATCTACGTCACCCAGCGTGGGTAGGAAGCGGTAGGGATCTCCGCGCTCCCAGTAGGAATCATCCGAGAACTCGAAACGCAGTGAATAGCGCAGCGGGAGCGTGGCGCTTGGCAGAATCGCGGCGAACAGCCCGCCTTCCACTTCCGCCATGTCAAGCATGGTTCCGTCGTGGAGCCGGCAATACGCGCGCGCAGCGTCCGGATGATATGCCCGCACAACCACGCCCGTGCTCTTGCCGATCGTGGTTGGGTGAGCGCCGAGGATGCGGTGCGGATCGTGGTGTTCCCCAGCGATTATTCTGCGAATTGCCTCCGAATGCACGTCGTCAGCCCATTGCGATTTCGGCGCCGACGACCTCGGAACGCGACGGCATTTCGGGCGCGATCCTCCGCTCTACTCCAAAACGGAGCAGCATTAGCGAGAACGCTTCCAGCGGAACTGTTTCGGCCTCAGGGCTGAAGCGACCACGCCCCGCGGTATCGAGCAGTTCGCCCCAACGGCCTTTTTTTTCCATGTAGGGAAGCTGGAAGTCGACATCCGCATCACCACCGTTTACAAGCAACAGCAAGGTGTCACCCTTGATCGGACGCCCGCGGGCGTCCGTTTCGTCAGTGGCGTCGCCGTCGATCAACATACCGAGAACGTGATTCCGCTCGTCATCCCAATCCACCTGCGTGAACTCCTCGCCGCTGGCGCTGAGCCAGGTCACGTCCTTGTTACCTTCGTTGTCCACCACCTGGCCACTGAAAAAATGCCGGCGTCGAAGTACCGGATTCGCATGCCGGATAGCGACGACCTTCTGGGTGAACTCCAGTAGCGACTCCTTTCGTTCGTCGAGCTTCCAGTCGACCCAGGTGATCTCGTTATCCTGAGCGTAGCCGTTGTTGTTCCCAAGCTGCGTGCGGCTCAACTCGTCTCCATGGCACAACATCGGAACGCCCTGAGAGAGCAGCAACGTCGCGATGAAATTCCGCTTGGAGCGCTCCCGTATTTCGATGATTCTCTTGTTGTCGGTCTCACCTTCCACGCCCCAGTTGCGGCTTATGTTGTCGCCGTGACCGTCCTGATTGTTCTCGCCGTTCGCCTCGTTGTGCTTTTTCTCGTAAGTCACCAGATCGTGAAGCGTGTAGCCATCATGGGCGATGACAAAGTTTACACTCGCGTACGCCGACCGGTGGCTCTGCTCATAGATATCGCTGCTGCCGGCGAGCCGGCTCGCCAACTCGGGCACCGTTCCTTCGTCGCCGCGCCAGAAGTGCCGAACCGTGTCGCGATACTTGCCGTTCCATTCGGCCCATTTCACCGGGAAATTGCCGACCTGGTAGCCCCCGGGTCCGATGTCCCACGGCTCGGCGATGAGCTTGGTCTGGGAAAGAACCGGATCCTGGTGGATGATGTCGAAGAACGCTGAAAGACGGTTCACCTCGAACAGCTCGCGCGCCAGCACAGGAGCGAGATCAAAGCGAAAACCGTCCACGTGCATCTCCTGCACCCAGTAGCGCAGCGAGTCCATGATCAACTGGATCGTCCTCGGGTGTTGCATGTTCAGGCTGTTTCCGCAACCCGTGAAGTCCGTGTAGAAGCGCTGGCGATTCGGCTCCAACCGGTAGTAGGCGCGGTTGTCGATCCCTCGCAGCGACAGAGTCGGACCGAGATGATTGCCTTCACCGGTATGATTGTAGACTACGTCCAGGATCACTTCGATCCCGGCTGAATGCAGCCGCTTGACCATCGATTTGAACTCGTAAACCTGATTTCCTCGCGCGCTAGTCGAATAGCGCACATCAGGTGCAAAAAAGCATATCGAGTTATAGCCCCAATAGTTGGTCAGATCGCGCTCGGCGAGATGCCGGTCGACCACAAACTGATGCACTGGCAGAAGCTCGACCGCCGTGACACCCAGCGCCAGGAAGTGGTCCAGCATGGCATCCGAAGCGAGCCCCAGGTACGTGCCACGAAGCGGCTCAGGAACCTCGGGATGCAGCTTCGTCATGCCTCGCACGTGACATTCATAGATCACCGTGCGGTTCCACGGGATTCGGGGCGGGCGGTCATCACCCCACGTGAACGCCGAATCGATTACAACGCATTTCGGCAGCCCGCCAGCGCTGTTCTCTCGGTTGATTTCCAGGTCGCGTTTCTCGCCGCCGACCTTGTAAGCGAAAAGCGAATCGCTCCACTTGATCCGGCCCGTGATGGCCTTGGCATACGGATCGATGAGCAGGTTGGCCGGATTGAAGCGATGCCCTTCTTCAGGCTTGTACGGTCCGTGAACGCGGTAGCCGTAAAACTGTCCCGGACGCATGTCCGCGAGATAACAGTGCCACACCTGATCCGTACGCTCGCGCATCGGAATTCTGGTGGACTCGATCGCGTCTTCGGCGCTATCAAATAGACAGAGGTCTACGCCGGTAGCATTCTCTGAGAACAGGGCGAAATTGACACCCTCGCCATCCCAGGTCGCGCCGAGCGGATAAGGCTGCCCCGGCCAAACTCGCATCACTTGCTGAGTGGGCTATTGCTGATCACTGACCCCTGAGACTGAGACTGGCCACTGCTACTGACACTGGCACTGACCCGCCCCACCATACGCTTGGATTCTGGGTACGGCGGGGCAGTGCCAGTGTCAGTGCCAGTCGGAGTAGCAGTGGTCAGTGTCAGTCTCGTCTCAGCGGTCGGTGATCAGTGACTTCATGACGCTTGCTCCTGACTGTAGAGCTCAGCGGAATGCGGACTGAGTATAATGTGGCCGCTTCCTGGTGCTTTGCGAAAGCACATTCCGTCTCCCCCATATTTTCGGTCGGTGGTTGAGAGCACCGACATCCAGACTGAGCCGCGATCGGTCACTGGAGCCGGCATGTGCGATTCGGCGCGGGAAAAATTGTATACGGCGAGCAGTTCCCTCCCGGATTTCGGCGTCAGCGTGAGTGCGATCCATCCCTCGCTTTCGTCGTGCTCGACCCGCACGGCTGGAGCGCCAGGACGAAGCGCACCTTCACTCTTACGCAGCTGGATCAGATCACGGTACAGCGTATGGATTGCCGCATGGCGTGGTTCTGACACCTTGCTCCTGTCCAGCCTGGAGCGAACAAAGGTCTCTTCGCTCTCGGGATCGGGAATTTCGTCCCCCCAGCCAAACGCTTCAAACTCCTTGCGGCGGCCTGCCCGTACAAGCTCACACAAATCCCGATCGTCGTGGCTCACGAAATACTGAAACGGATTGGTTTCGCCATACTCCTGTCCCATGAAAATGAGTGGCACATATGGCGATAGCAGGAGCAGCGCAGCCGCCAGTTTTTCCTGCTCGAACGAAACCACGGCGGACAGCCGGTCGCCGGTGGCACGGTTCCCCACCTGATCGTGGTTCTGCACACACACCACGAAATGATCGGCTGCAATGTCCTCGGCCGAGCGGCCACGCTTTCGCCGGCGGTACGGCGAGAACTGTCCATCGTATACATACCGGTCACGCAATGACTTCGCGACGGATGCGACGCCACGGTAGTCGCTGAAATAGCTCGTCGTCTCACCTACGAGGGTGACTCTTGCAGCGTGATGGAAATCGTCCACCCATTGAGCGTCCAGGCCGTAGCCTCCTGCGGCAGCCGGCCTCACATATCGCGGGTCATTCGCATCGGCTTCAGCGACAAGAGTCATTCGCCGGCCGAGGGCGGTGCCTTCGATGTGCACGGCGCTGCTCAACTCTTCCAGGATGTGCCGGGGACTCACGTCCAGAAGATTGTCAGCCGCATCTAGTCGCAGTGAGTCGATGTGGTACTCCGCCAGCCAATGCAGCGCATTGTCGACGAAGTATCTGCGCACTTCATCGCTTTCGCGGCCATCGAAATTCATCGCAGCGCCCCATGGCGTCTTGTATCGCTCCGTGAAATACGGTCCGAATTCGCCGAGATGGTTGCCCTCGGGACCGATATGGTTGTACACGACATCCAGTACGACTCCCAGCCCCTCGCCGTGCGCGGCGTCGACCAGCATACGCAGTCCGTCGGGTCCGCCATACGTATTTTGAACCGCGTACGGGAGAACTCCGTCATAGCCCCAGTTGCGGGCACCCGGAAATTGCGCGACCGGCATGAGCTCAATCGCCGTGACCCCAAGCTTCCTGAGCTCGTGCAGGTGCTGGATCACTCCGGTGAAGGTGCCCGCTTTACTGAACGTGCCAATATGCAGCTCGTAGATGATCATGTCGGCGAGCGCGAGCCCCTTCCATTCGTGATCCGTCCACTTGAACACGCCGGGATCCATGACGCGTGAAGGACCGTTTAATCCCACTGGCTGGAAGCGGCTGACGGGATCCGGGCGATCGCGTCCTCCGTCCAGGCGGTACGAGTAGTCTGTGCCGGCCGCGGCTCCCAACACTGTGCCCTCGAAGACGCCACCATGTGACTCGAGCGGACGCGATTCGAAGCTGCCATCACCTCTCGAGAGCTGGACGCTCACCTCGGATGCGTGCGGTGCCCACACGGAAAATCTGACGCCGGTATCCACGACGTTCGCACCTCGCTGGAGCGACCAAACGGTTGTCATCTCCTGTTTCAGATTTGCGTTATCTCCTCCTCTCGCCGGCAGGGGAAGGAGAAAGCGAATATTGTACCCTCCTCTGGAAACTCCGCCCAGGCGCGGCCCCCCATGGCTTCCGCGGTTTCGCGAACGATGCTGAGACCAATACCGGTACCCTCGACCCCGGTCACCGTCTTCTCATGCGCGCGGAAGAAGCGTTCGAATAGACGGTCACGCACTTCACCAGGAACGCCCAGACCGTTATCCCTGACTCGCAAAACCATCTCGCTGTCGTCAGAAGAAGATCGGTCCTCGATCGCCCCTGAAATCCTCACCCACGACCGCTCTTTGGAAGGATCGGCATACTTCATGGCATTGGAGAGGTAATTCGTGAGACATAGCTCGACGGCTGCTGCATTCACATCGATGTTCGGCAAGTCCTTGTCTATCTCTACCTCGATATTGCGGGCACCTGTCGCGTCACGAAGCTGCCGAACCACTTCCTGAACGGCTTCGGGCAGCTTCACGTGCTTTTGGCTGCGTGCGTCCTGATCCAGCCTGCTTAGCTCAACCAGACTTTGAAGCGTGTCGTGCATCTCCTTTGCATTCTTGCGGATTATGCGCACGAAACGCGTGCGTTTGGCTTCAGTGAGATCGGCGAGCGTCTCCAGCAATTCGCCTGCGCCCATGATGGCCCCGAGATGGTTCTTCAGTTCGTGAGAGATCGCTCGATTGAATGACCGCAAGCGTCCCTCGCGCTCGTTGACCCGCTCCTGAGAAAGGCGGAGATAGTGTGTTAGCGTGGTCTGCTGAATCACGGCAACTGCGCGATACAGTCGCTGCCCGCACACCAGGAGCTCGCTAGCCTCACACGGTTCGCTCTCCTCATCCACTGCCCGCACCAGGAAAGAAAAGAGAATCGCCCCCAGAATCTCATATTCCTTCATGATTTCGTACGCGTCAAACCCCTGCGAGTGCCTTAGCTGTCCCAGCTCCATGGCTTTCGCGATCACCGGCATGTCCGCGCTGATCTCGTTAGCTGCGTCTTCCAGGGAGTCCGCTATGCCATCCACAAGAAGCGGCACGTGATTCAGGAGTTCGTCCGTCGGGAACACCTTGTTTGGATCGATCGAAACACGGCTGGCGATGCGCTCAAGCCAGCGGCGCGCCAGATCGTCGCGGGACTCCCGCATACGATTCGCAAGCGCACTGGCAAGTGGACAATCCTTCATGAAATCTTCCGAAGACATCACGGCAACTCCGGGAAGCCGGTAAGGCACGCCTTGATTGCAAGAAGCAGGCGGGAATGCTTGATCGGGAAACGGGAATCGGGAATGGGGAATCCTTAATCGGGAATCGGGAATCGGGAAACGGGAATCGGGAATCGAGTGACGATCATCACTTAAACAGGAGAGCCGGCCACACGAGGTTCCGTTTGCCGTTCCCGATTCCCGATTCCCGATCAGGGATTTCAGAACAGCTTTGCGATTCCCCGAAGCGGAATCCACACCCACGTCGGACGGTTATTCAACTCGTAGTCCAGCTCGTAGAAAATCTTCTCTACCTCGAACAGCGTTAGCAGCGCGGTGGCGGAAACGCGAGATCCAGGAAGCAGGCCCTTTACTGGTGCCTCACGCGTGGACGCAAAGTATCCGTCCAGGAAGGCCGAGCGCACATCACGCTCCCAGCGCGCCGCCCGGCTCTCCAACCTCGCGTCGGCACCTACTCCGCCGGCCTCCATGGCTCCTGACGAAGCGGCGTACGCGAAGGAGCGCAGCATTCCAGCAACGTCGCGCAAGGGACTGTGCAGGGCACGCCGGGAGGACAGTGGCCGGGTCGGTTCACCTTCGAAGTCTATGATCATCCAGTCGCCGTGCGGCGTCCGCAGTACCTGCCCAAGGTGATAGTCACCGTGATGACGAATGCTGAGACCGGCGTCGTGGGCCACGAGGTCACGCGACAGCGCAGACACGCGAGCATATGCGGACTCACGCCGGCGAAGCAGGGCTTTCGCTTGAGCACCCATCGTGGGGTCCAGCGTGTCCACACGGCGGTCAAGAAGATCCAGACCGCGTTCCGTGGCGAATCTGGCCGCCTCCGCCCAGACTGTGATCTCGGTCCGCCCCACATGGGCTGGCGCGAACGCCTGGTCATCGGTAACAGACGACAGCGCCTCGTGCAGCTCACGAGTAACTCGGCCAAGCTGGCGTGCTTCATCGGCGAAAGCATTGGCCGGAGAATCCGCACGCGCACCTAGATACTCGCGCACTCGCGACAGGGCGTGGGTCCAGGCGTCGGTGGCGCCGGCCACGAAACGCGAAAGCATTCCAGCGACGCTCGCTCCCACCGGGCCCTCCAAGCGTAGCGATCCGAGCAGCTCGGGGGTGTTTCGAAAAGCGGTTCGAGTAGTGAGAAATCGAGCGATTTCCACATCGGGGTGCTCGCCCACCTCCAGCCTTCGGAAAAGCTTGAGGATCGCCGAATCGCCATACACGATTGAGCTGTTGCTTTGCTCAGCGTGTCCAAGACGCGACGATTTGAAAACTTCATGCGAACTGGAGCCGATGGCCTCGAATACCCAACGCCCATCCGTCGTTGGGAGTACCGCCCCTGTTCCGAGGAGCTCTCCTATCCGGCCCTGAAAGCGCGCGTCTTCCGTCGCATCGATTACAAAGCCTGACTCGCCGTCGCCGCGAACGTGAGCAAGCACCGTCGATGCGGAACCAGCGTTTTCAGTGTTCGCCGAGACCAGGAGCGGCAGCTGGAACCGGGCGAGCTCGGACGGTTGCTCGAAGCTCACCTCGAGTACTGCCATGACCGCGGCACCAGCTGGCAAGGGGACAGGCGCGATTGACCGGAAGAGCGCCGACGAAATCGGTCGTCTTTTCGCGCCGAACCAGCGACGCGCACCCAGCCACTGCTCCAAATACCCTGTTGGAATTGCGGCAAGGGATCCGACTGCGAGTGCCTGCTGTAATCCTCCGTGGACTTCGATTGTCGGCGCGCCGGAAAGCGTCACGCGCCGCTCGCCTGTGCACCCGGCGGTCGAAGCTCGAACCAGAAAAAGGCGTGCGGACCGAGTGTGATGAAGTACGGCTTGTCACTAATTTTCGGGAACTCGGTCTTGCCGAAGAGCTCCACCGGAATCCAGTCCCGGAAACGCTCGAGGTCAAGCTCCACAGGTTGCACGAATCGTGAAAGGTTGCTGACGCAGAGAATCGTTTCGTTCTCCACCTCGCGCACGTATGCCAGCACCTTTCTGTTGTCGGGAAGCAGAATCTCGAACGTGCCGCGTCCGAACGCCTTGTACTCCTTGCGCACCTTTATTATGCGGCGCATCCAGCGAAGCAAAGACGTCTGCGTTCGCTCCTGCGCGTGCACGTTGATGCCCTGATAGCCGTATGGCGCATCGACAATGAGCGGGAAATACAGCGCCGCGGAATCCGCGTCCGAGAAGCCCGCGTTCCACGAGCCGCTCCACTGCATGGGCGTGCGCACGCCATTCCTGTCGCCGAGGAAGACGTTGTCTCCCATGCCGATCTCATCGCCGTAATAGATGATGGGTGTGCCCGGCATTGAGAGAAGCAGCGCGTTCATGAGCTCAATCTGGCGGCGCCCGTTGTCCAGCAGGGGGGCGAGTCGCCTGCGGATGCCAACATTGATCCGCATTCGTGCGTCCTTCGCGTACTCCTTGTACATGTAGTCCCGGTCCTCATCCGTGACCATCTCGAGAGTGAGCTCATCGTGGTTGCGCAGGAAGATGGCCCACTGACAATCACTGGGAATGCGCGGAGTCTGCGATAGAATCTCTACGATGGGGGTCCGGTCTTCCCTGCGCAGCGCCATGTACATCCGCGGCATCAACGGAAAGTGAAATGCCATGTGGCATTCGTTGTTGTCGCCAAAGTACGGTATCACGTCGGTGGGCCACTGGTTCGCTTCAGCCAGAAAAATCCTGTCGGGGAACTCCTCATCCAGTGCCGCGCGCAGCTTCTTGAGGACGACGTGCGTTTCGGGGATGTTCTCGCAGTTGGTTCCTTCGCGCTCGACCAGATATGGGATCGCGTCCAGGCGGAGGCCATCGACGCCCAGACGCAGCCAGAAGCGCATCGCCTTGATGACAGCCTCGAGGACGGCTGGGTTGTCGAAGTTCAGATCCGGCTGGTGATTGAAGAAGCGATGCCAGTAAAACTGTTGCGCTACGGGATCCCAGGCCCAGTTAGAGTTTTCGGTATCAGTGAAAATGATCCGCGCACCGCCGTACCTGTTCGGGTCATCGCTCCACACGTAGAAGTTCCGCTCTGGCGAATCCTTTGGTGCGCTACGCGCACGCTTGAACCACGGATGCTGGTCGGAGGTGTGATTGATGACCAGCTCCGTTATGACCCGGATGCCGCGTTTGTGGGCCTCTGCCAGAAATTGCTTGAAGTCCTCGATTGTGCCGTACTGCGGATTGATAGCCTCGTATTCGGCAATGTCGTATCCATCGTCTCTGAGCGGCGACGGATAGAACGGCAGAAGCCAGAGCGCGGTGACGCCCAGCGACTCGATGTAGTCAAGCTTGGTTATGAGCCCCTGAAAGTCACCGTAGCCGTCGCCATTCGAGTCGCGGAAGGACTTGATGTGCGTCTGGTAAATGACGGCGTCCTTGTACCACTGGTCCATGGATGGCCTGGCAGAAGTTGTCATCGCTCTGTCGAGTCACAAGCGAGATGCACGGCGCGCACAACAAAGCGCCCGGGAAAAGAGCGCCACAATTCGAATGATTGCACTTCGTTGTTGACCCGGTACGAGTCACCTGACACTGAGCGCCTCACGCGTTGCGCGAAATACTGTTCTCAACGCGGAACAAGTGTCCGGGCTGCGATGCAGGATCCAGCCTCACGTAGTTTGAGGAGCCCCGCCACGTGTAACGGGCGCCGGTTAAAAGATCCTGCACGATGTAGTACTCTTCGTGTCCGATGCCCAGTGCGCTGATCGGTACGTGCACGGTGGATTCCTGCACGCGATTCGGATCCACGTTGACGACGATAATGAGATCGTTGCCCGGTGAGTGCTTGGCGTAAACCAGGATCTGGTCGTTGTCGGACCCGCCGAAGGCGAGATTGTCGTACAGCTGCAGGGCGCGGTTCTCGCGGCGCACTCTGTTGAGAGCTGCAATGTCCGCGTTGATGTTCCCGTCAGCATCGCAGCTCCGCGCCTTCAGCTGATACTTCTCGGAGTCGAGATATTCTTCGCTCCCCTCGCGCACCGGAACGTTTTCACATAACTCGAAGCCGCTATAAATGCCGTAAATGGGCGACAGTGTTCCCGCAAGGAGAAGCCTCACCCGGAACGCATTCCGCCCGCCACGTACGAGATACTCGTGCAGTATGTCAGGCGTGTTCGCGAAGAGGTTGCCGCGATAATACTCCAGAACGGAGGGGCTCGCGTACTCCTCCATGAAGGTGCGCAACTCCCAGGTCGTGTTCTTCCAGGTGAAGTGCGTGTATGACTGTGTGAAGCCAAGCTTTGCGAGATGCTTCATTCGCTTCGGACGCGTGAAAGCCTCCGCGAGGAAGATTGCTTCGGGATGACTGCGCTGCACATCGGCGATCATCCACTCCCAGAATGCGAACGGCTTGGTGTGCGGATTGTCTACGCGGAAGGTGTGAACACCGTGGCCTATCCAGAACAGCAGCACGTCCCTGCACGCCGCCCAGAGATTCTTGCGGTCCTTGCACCAGAAATTGAGCGGATAAATGTCCTGATACTTCTTGGGCGGATTCTCCGCATACTTGAGAGAGCCGTCCGGGCGCACGAAGAACCAGTCGGGGTGCTGCCTCAGCCATGGATGGTCCGGCGAACACTGAAGCGCATAGTCAAGTGCGATTTCCATCCCGAGGCCCGCGGCACGCACGACGAAATTGTCGAAGTCATCGATCGTACCGAGCCGGGGGTCGACAGCATCGTGTCCCCCGAACTCGCTTCCGATCGCCCACGGACTTCCGGGATCGTCCGCGCTTGCGTTGAGTGTATTGTTTCGGCCTTTTCGGTTGGTCGTTCCTATCGGATGAATGGGCGGCAGGTAAATCACGTCAAACCCAAGCTCAGCGAGACGCGGCAACGCTTCAGCTGCCTCCGCGAAGGTGCCATGGCACCCTTCCAGCCCGCACGAGCGCGGAAACATCTCGTACCACGCCGCGAAGCGCGCCTGCTCGCGATCGACCTGCACCACCAACTCGCGATGATAGGCGGTAAGATCGCTCTGGCGGAAAAACTCCTCCGCCAGAGCGATTAACGACGGCGACAGCCCTTCCGCCGCACGCAGGCCGTAGTGCACCTCCGTGTTGCGCAGGTGGGCGGCAGCGCTCTTGAGCGTCGTACGCGCTTCACCGAACTTCGCGCGGCGGCTTGCAGCCTCCAGATGGATCGCACCCTCGAGAAGCTCCGAACTCACGTCCTGACCGGCGCCGACCTTCTTCTCGACCTCGCTACGCCACGTTCGGAGAGTGTCGGTCCATGCCTCGACGGTGTACGTCCAACGCCCGATTCGATCGAGCGGAAACCCGCCGTGCCAACGGTCGCTATTGTAGTCGAACGTTAGCGGGGCGTAACGCCACTGGCTGTCCTCAGGGCCACGATAACTTATGCGCGCCGAGATCAGATCATGACCATCCTTGAAGATATCCGCACTTACCAGGAAGCTCTCTCCGAGAACTCGTTTAACGGGATAGCGGCTGGCATCGAGCTCGGGGGTGACGCATTCGATCGCGAGGTGCGGAGCTCGATCCGTATTGCGAGGACGTTGGGTCTGTTTTTTTGGTCTGGGAGTCAATGGCGGAAAGCTGATGGCGGATTGCCGATGGCGAATAGCCGATGGCTAATGGTTTACTGCCGATGATAAAAATAGCCGATCCCGCACCGTGGACTAGGTGTGCAAGCGAGTGAGCTGTCATTCGTAATATTTACCATATGGCCATTAGCATCAGCCATCAGCTACACCCCCTACAGCCCTACTGCCGCACTCCCACCGCCTCGTACAACGCCGCTGGCTCGTATACCACTCCATTCTTCACCACGAGCACTGCCTTTCGAATATCACTGATGCGATCCACAGGGTTGCCATCGATGAGAACGAGATCCGCCAGCTTGCCTGGCGCGATAGAGCCGAGCTGCTTTTCTCTTTTCGTCACCCGCGCCGGGATGATCGTCGCGATCCTGAGAACTTCGTTTCCCGGAATTCCGGCCCGCGCGTACAGCTCCAGCTCCCGGTGCAGCGCAAACCCCGAGAAGGCATCGGTTCCCGGTACGATGGTGATGCCTGCGTCGTACATCATCTTCACGAGCTTCAGCATGGCGGCAAACGCATCCCTGTAGCGCTGGTCCAACCCTTCCGGCACCGGCAGCCCACCGCCGAGAAAACCACGACGGACCTGAGGCGGCATCCGGTCGGCAATCATGGCGTAGCCGGGATCCACGACACCCTTTCGTCCGGTAAACATCCCCTCGAAGATGTTGACCGTTGGGTCCACGACGACTTTGCGGTCCTTGAGTAGCCGGATGAAGCTCTGCACCCGTGCGGAGTTGAGGTCCAGTAGTGCCGCGCGCTCCCCCACCGCCGTGAATCGCAGTGGAGTTCGCGTGTCCTTGATGGAGTCTCCCCAGAAATTCAGAAAAAGCATGTTCGCGTGCTGGATCTCATCGAATCCCAGCTTCACAGCGGAATCCGCCGTCATGTACGCAGGGATATGTCCGCTGACGCGAAGCCCGCGCTTGTGCGCCTCATCTACTATGTGAGGAACCAGCTCCGGCTTGATGGAGCTGTAGACTTTTATTTGCTCGTATCCGAGCGACGCATAGTTCGCGACTGCATCGCGTGCTTCCTTTCCCGTGCTCACCAGCACCTTTGTAGGTCCCGCGAACGGTCCCGGACCGTCCATGAAGCCCGCCAGAATCACGCGCGGCCCGATGAGCGACCCGGAATCGAATTTCCTGCGTCGCGCAAGCAGCTCGTCGGTGTCGTTCGCAAGATCGCGTACAGTCGTCACTCCGGCCGCGATCTGGAAGAGGCCGTCATCGTCGCCGATGTGCACATGCATGTCCCACAGGCCGGGAACGAGTATCTTTCCGGTGGCGTCCACCACTTCCGCGCCCTCTGGAATTGGGGTCGACGCTTCCGGTCCAACGGCGATTATCCGGTTTCCTGAAACGACTACCGTTGTGCGCGGACGCAGGCGACCTGTCTCTGAGTCGAACAGGTTCGCATTCTTGAAGACGAGAGCTGTTTTTGGCGCGCGCGCCAGTCTCTTCGCGAGATCCGATGCCCGCGCCGCGTCCGCCGCATCTTGCGCCTTTACAATCTCCGCTTGCGCCGATTCCCAGCCTTTCCGGATAGTCATCGCCCAATTGCTACCTGCCGCGAAGAAGGCACCATCAGGATCGAGCCAGAGCCGCTGCGGCGTGAAGCCAAGCCCATGTATCGCGTATTGCGTTACAATGAGCGACTGCCCTGCGGAGCTCACCGTAATCCCACCAACCTTCTCGATGCGCGCTTCGCCGGCTGGGAGAAGCTGCAGCTTGCCGCCCGTCGACTTCAGGAGTGCGCGGGCGAACACCGCGCTTTCCGCAGGAGAACCGTCGAAGCTCAAATAGAAAGCGCCGGCAGCCGGAGCGCTCCCGCTTTCGGCGGAGTTTTTCCAGGCACCG
>JACMME010000321.1 GCA_014379205.1 Gemmatimonadaceae bacterium | reverse complement strand
GTGCGCAGATTGAGAAAAAATCAGGAGCTTGTTGAGAGTATATACACTGAGGCCCGAGATCAGTTTCAGCCCCAAGGCGAGGCGTACGTTGCTCAGGTACGTCATCCCCTCTTCAAAAGAGAGGCTGCGCGCATAACGCAGCGCGCCATACGACCGCCATAACTTATCTTCGATAATATAACCAGCGTCGCGAAGCAAGACCCGGCGCGCATCTTCTTCGCGCTGAATCAAAAGCCTGACAACTCGAATCAGATCCTCCAGAAGCTCTTCTTCGGTACGTCCGAGGGTCGTCTGGTTGGAAACCTGAAAGAAATTCCCAAGCACTTCACTCCCTTCGCCATACAGACCACGATACGTCAGCCCAACTTGCTGCAGCCCGGCCAATACCTTGGAAATCTCCTTGGTAAGAACGAGGCCCGGCAGATGTATCAGTACGGACGCTCGCATCCCCGTCCCGGTGTTCGTCGGGCAGGACGTGAGAAATCCGAATTCTTCGTGATAGGCAAACGGCATACGGCCGCCAAGCTCATCGTCGATACGCCGTAGCGCCGAATAGGCCGCATTGAGGTCGAACCCTGACCGCAAGGACTGCAAGCGAAGATGATCCTCCTCATTGATCATGACGCCCAAGCCGTCGCCAAGAAACACTGCTGCACCGCTTCGGACCGGATGCTGTAAATCCAGCCCAGCCAGCTCCTTGCTCACCAAGTGGCGTTCGTGCAGCAACTGCCTGTCGTTGGGCGACAACTCATCTATCCGCAGTAGCACGCTATCCTCAAGACTGGCAGTAGCTTCCACAGCTTCCCGTACCTGCGCCAGAATTCGAAGACGCTCGCCTTCCCGGGCTCGCGTTGAGAAAGCGAACCCCTCGAGATTGCGGGCGAACCGAATCCGGGTAGACAACACGATGTCCGCCTGGTCGCCCGATGCGTCGAGCCAGCTGACCCCGCCGTCCGGAAGCAGTGAGAGATCCAGCGTCATTCTATGACCTTGATTCGGTCGCGCAGCTCTGCCGCCAGTTCGAACTGCTCACCCTCAACGGCACGGCGCAATCGGTCACGCAACTCGTTAAGGACGCTTCCGCCCGGCGCCGGTGTGAGTTCAGGCGCTTCGTATTTTCTGCCAACGTGACGCGAGCTGCCGTGCACGCGCCGAAGCAGGTCCCGAAGACTTGCCTCGAAGGCACTGTAGCAGCGCGCACATCCGAGCCGGCCTGTCGAGCTGAAATCACGAAGGGTTGACGAACAAAATGCACAACGAATGGAATCTCCGCTGCCCGCAGCCGAAAGCAGCTGCTTTTGCGCAGGCATCAGGAATTCGACCAGCGAATGTTTCGGCGCGCTCACCGTTGTCTCATAACCCTTCTCGGCAGCGCACTTCTCGCACAGGTTCAGCTCTATCGGGCCCTTGTCGACGATCTTCTTGACATAGATCACTGCATCCCGCTCCCTGCAGTTGTCGCAGAGCATCAGGCGACTCCCTCGCGCACATCGGTGCCGCGGAGCCTCCCGTCTTCCAGCAAAAGTACCCTGTCAGCGCGCGCGGCCAACGACTGGTTATGCGTCACCACGACCATTGAGATTTCCAGCTCGCGGGCCAGCCTGGAGAAAAGGTCGTGGAGGAGATCGGCGTTCGCGTGGTCGAGGTTGCCCGACGGCTCGTCAGCCAGCACCAGTGCGGGGTCCAGCGCCAGGGCGCGCGCCACGGCCGTGCGCTGCTGCTCGCCGCCCGACAATTCGCTCGGCCTGTGCGACATGCGTCCGCTCAAACCCACCAGCGCTAGCAGCTCTTCCGCACGCGAGCGCGCGACTGCATCCGGCTTCCCGGCTATCCACGACGGCATCATCACGTTCTCAAGAGCGGAAAACTCCCTCAGGAGATGGTGAAACTGGAAAACGAAGCCGATCTTCTTGTTTCGGACCCCCGCGAGAGCCTCATCACCCAGCCCGTGAAGCGGCTCACCGTCCAGCACCACGTAACCGCTTGTTGGTCTATCCAGTGCACCAAGCAGGTGAAGAAGCGTGCTCTTGCCGCTGCCGCTAGCTCCTACAATCGCCACCATCTCGCCGCGGCGCACATCCAGTGTGACGCCGTCGAGAACGTGAATCGTTCCGCCGTCCCCGCCGCGATACACCTTCGAAAGACCCCTCGCCTCGATAATCATTATTCCGCCCGAATCGCCTCAACCGGATATAGCCGGGCCGCTTGCACGGATGGATACAGCGTGGCCAGAACCGCGATGGTGATACTCGCCAGCACTATCCAGATCACGTCCAGTACTTCGAGCGAAACTGGCAGATGGTCGATGAAGTATACCGACGGATCGAGCTTGAACAGTTTGTACCGGTCAAGCGCGACCGAAACTCCCAAGCCGAGTACGAGGCCGAGCCCTGTGCCCACCAATCCAATGACCAATCCCTGCGCCAGGAAAATGCGACGCACGGAACGCGACCGCATGCCCATTGCCTTGAGAATCCCAATTTCGCGCGTTTTGTCCTTTACGACCATCGTAAGCGTACTCACGATGTTGAATGCCGCTACGATCACTATAAGCAGGAGGATCAAGCCCAGCACCAGTTTCTCCAACTTAAGGGCCTGAAACAAACCAGAGTTCTGCTCCTGCCAATCAACCACGCGGGCCGATCCAAGACTGTTTCGCAGTTTGTCTGCGACCTTGTTAGCGTGCCAGCGGTCGGCCGTCTGTGCTTCTATCCCCGTGACGGCGTCGCCAAGTCCCGCAAATTCCCTTGCCGCCTGCAGCGACATGTAGATGTAGGCATTGTCGTACTCGTACATTCCCGTCTCGAACGTTCCGGTGACTTCGAACTTCTCGAGTTTGGGTACATAACCACCAATGGCGGCATTGAATCGCAATCCGGCGAAGGCAACCATGGTGATGGTATCGCCGAGGTAAACGTTCAGCCGCTCCGCGAGCCGTCTGCCAAGTACAGCCCCCCGAGTCTGGCCGTCCGAAGTCGCGAACCGGAAATCGCCTGCCCGGGCATGTCCGCGAATGCTGGTCACATTGGCCACACCGCGCCCGGCCGGTTCAATCCCCATCACCATCGCCCCTTCCCCGTACGTATGTCCTGCCGATACTCCACCTTGAGTAAGCACGAAGGGCGCAGCTGCCGTGACGCCAGGCTGTCCGCGAACTTTCACAAGGGTGCTTCTCCATTCCGGCATTTTCAATTCATCACCGAAGTTCAGCACCCGGATGTCCGGACTTCCTACGAGAATTTTCTCACGTAGATCGTTCTGCATCCCGTTCATCACACCAATTGTCACTATGAGCGCGCTAACGCCCACGAGAACTCCACCCATGGCGATAAGCGTAATAAACGACAACAGCCGTGTGCCTTTGCGGCTGCGGAGGTAGCGCCAGGCAATTGCCATTTCCAGACTGGTCATTCAGCGCGCATGGTGGGAAACAGAATTACATCGCGGATGTTCGGAGTTCCCGTGAGATACATGAAAAGCCTGTCAAGGCCGATACCAACGCCTCCCATGGGTGGCATGCCATATTCCATAGCCCGAAGATAATCTTCATCCACCATACTCGCCTCTTCATCGCCGGCGGCGCGCAACGCTGCCTGAGCCTCGAAGCGGCTCCGCTGATCTATTGGATCATTCAGCTCGCTGAAAGCATTTGCGAGCTCACGCCCATTCGCGAACAGCTCGAAGCGTTCGGTAAGGGCGGGGTTTCCGCGCTTCGGCTTGGCGAGCGGAGAAAGCTCGGCAGGATAGTCCAGGACGAAGGTTGGTTCGGTAAGCTTGCTTTCCACCAACAGCTGGAAAACCTCGTCGAGCAGCTTCGTACGACTGAGGCCTGACACATCTTCAACACCGGCTCGCTCGGCCGTGTTCCTCAGGGCTCGATCATCCATCGCCATGACATCCGAGCCGAGCGCCGCGTTGAGCGCGCCTACCCATTCGACTCGTCGAAAGGGCGGAGTCAGACTCGGTACGCGCGCGCTGAGCTCGGCAAATCGACTCACAGCTTCTGAAGCCACAACCAAAATCGACTCAACACGTTGCATCATTCCGGTGTAATCGGCGTATGCTTCATAAAACTCGAGCATCGTAAACTCGGGATTGTGCGTCCGGTCGATTCCCTCGTTGCGGAAGTCGTGCCCGATCTCGTAAACCCTTTCCAGACCGCCCACGACAAGACGCTTGAGATACAGCTCGTCGGCGATTCGAAGATACAACGGCATGTCGAGCGCGTTGTGATGAGTCGCGAAGGGTCGGGCCAAGGCACCGCCGTACAACGGTTGAAGCACCGGTGTCTCCACTTCTAGAAACTCAAGGCCGTCCAGAAAAAGCCGGATCGCTGCCGTCATCCGGGAGCGCGCGATGAAGAGCGACCGAACTTCAGGATGAACGGCCAGGTCCGCGTATCGCTGGCGATACCGCTGTTCCGGATCGGAGAAGCCCGAATGCCGCACCGTCTTGCCGTCGACGACTTCTTCCTTGCCAAACGGGAGCGGGCGAAGGGACTTCGCCAGCAGTTGCAAGGATGCGACACGTACCGTCGGCTCTCCGGTTCGAGTTCTGAAGAGTGGGCCAGCCACTCCGACAAAATCGCCCAGGTCCAGCATCTCCAGGAGAGCATACGCCTCCCCAAGATCATCGCGCCGGAAATACAGCTGGATGCGCCCCGATTGGTCCGCCACGTGAGCGAACGTTGTCTTCCCGTGCGCACGCAACGCGACTATTCGGCCTGCCAGCCGAACCTCCGGTCCTTCTGCGGCATCACCGAGCGCGAGACGTGCGTCATCGGCCGTGTGGGTTCGGTCGTAGCTGTAGGCAAATGGGGCGATGCCGATTTCGGCCAGTCGCACGAGCTTCTCACGACGCGCCTGGAGGACGAAGTTGAGATCGTCGCTCAAGAGCTGGCCTGCTGGCCACTCGCGCCGAATTTCTTCAGGTAGATCTCAATGAATGGATCGATCGCCCCATCCATCACTTTCTGCACATCCGGAATCTTGAGCTCGGTACGATGATCGTTGACCATTGTGTACGGCTGAAAGACGTAGCTTCGTATCTGGCTCCCAAATGAGACATCCGATTTCGTCGCATCGAGAACCGCCTTTATCTGCGCCTGTTTCTCTGCCTCGAGCTGATACAGGCGATTCTTCAGCATCTTCATTGCAGTCGCCTTGTTCTTGAACTGCGACCGCTCCTGTTGCGATGCCGCGACCACGCCGGTAGGAATGTGCGTTACACGGACCGCCGAGCTGGTCTTGTTCACGTGTTGCCCCCCCGCTCCTGATGCGCGATAGACATCGATGCGCAGATCTTCCTCGCGAATCTCGATATTGATCTCCTCATCAACCACCGGATACACGAAGACGGACGCGAAGCTCGTATGACGGCGCGACTGCTGGTCGAATGGCGAGATTCTGACAAGGCGGTGCACACCAGTCTCCGGCCTTAAGAAGCCGAAGGCGTACTGCCCCTTTATTTCGAGCACAGCGCCCTTGATGCCGGCTTCTTCACCCTCACTCAGGTCGAGAAGCTCCACTCCGAATCCCTTGCGTTCCGCCCATCGTGTATACATTCGCATCAGCATCGACGCCCAGTCCTGCGCTTCTGTGCCGCCTGCGCCAGCACTTATTTCCAGCTGCGCGTTGCGGCCGTCGTCGGGGCCCTGAAGCAGGGATTGAAGCTCGAAGCGCTGATGCTCCTCCTCGAGTGCACCGAGCTCGTTGTCCAGGTCCGCGGCAAGGGACGCGTCGGGTTCGGCATCCAGGAGTCCGGCAAGCTCCGCCGCCTCGCGGGCGCGCACAAATATGCGGTCGAAGGGCTCAGTCCATGCTCTTAAAGTCTTTACCTCCTGAATGACTTCCCGCGCGCGGTCCTGGCTATCCCAGAAGCCAGGTGCGGCCATGGTTACCTCGTGCGACGCTATGTCCGCGCGCTTGCGGTCGAGGTCAAAGATACCTCCTCAGCTCGTCCAACCGCTCATCGAGCTGACGAGCCCTGCGTGCGCGTTCCGTCTCGGCCATGTGACACTCCCTATCCATGAAGCAAGCGAGCCGTCGCGTGAAAGGTGCGGACGGCTCGACATTGTGCATGATGAATATACAGGGACCAGACCGGCTCCTCCACCCCGCCGATACCCAAAAACCAGGGCATTGCGTGTGGGTGCTCGTAAGGAAGCCGGTGCGCTACGCCGCAGTAGGCGGTCCGAACCAAGTAGTTAGCGCGTCAGCGAGCCCCACCGGGGTCAGGTCTCCCACCCAGGCCACATATCCGTCGGGCCGAACCAAAACGGCCGTGGGAGCCGTGACCGCCCCGATCGCCGGAAGCTCCCACCTACCCACGTATTTGGCGTCGATCAAGTGAACGCGATCGGCCCATGGAGTGATGTCGAAGCCGCCGGGCTCACCGAGGTTGAGCAGCACCGGCCGGGCAAGGTGCAGCATGGTGAAGACCTGCAGCGGACCGTTTGCGGTGACCAGGTCGAGATCGGGCATGCGGCGCCCGAGCAGCGAGTGTCGCTCGCCGAGGTCGTAATGAACGCCCAGACCTGACATCTCCGCGGCCAGTCGTCTGCGAGGCTCGTCCATGCCGAGGAGCTCGGAAACGGCGTCTCCCAACGCCTTGGTGCGGTCGTCCGTACGGCGAAGCGCGACCTGCGCCATCGTGTTGCGCAGCACGCGGGCAGCGACCGGGTGGCGCTCGGCCTGATAGGTATCGAGGAGGGTTTCTGGTGATGTCCGCTTGACCACCTGGGCCAGCTTCCATCCCAGGTTGACCGAATCCTGCACACCGATGTTGAGGCCCTGTCCGCCCATCGGCGGATGCACGTGCGCGGCGTCGCCGGCCAGCAGGACGCGTCGGTCGCGGTAAGCGGCAGCCTGACGCGTCATGTCGGTGAACCGGGAGATCCAGGTGGGACTGTGGATCCCGTAGTCGGTCCCGTAGACGGCGATGAGCGCCTCGCTGACATCGCCCAGTGTGGGTTCCCTGGCAGGTCCGATTTCCCGTTCGGTTAGTACGATCCGCACCGGCCCGCCATTCTCCACCCTGCCGATCGCGTGCTGGATGCCGAGCGCATCCTGGTGAAACCCCCACTTCGGCTCCTCGGCCGTCTCGACTTCGGCGATCAGCCAGCTCGTCGTCGGATCCCACCCGGGAAACTCGATGCCGGCTGCCTTGCGAATCAGGCTGCGACCGCCATCGCACCCGACGAGATACTCCGCCCGAAGCGACTGACCGTCGGAGAGCACGACGTCGACGCCGGTGTCGTCCTGCGCGAAACCGGTCACTTCACGCCCGCGATAGATCCTCACCGCCAGCTCGCTGACCCACTCGGCCAGGATGCGCTCGATGT
>JACMME010000320.1 GCA_014379205.1 Gemmatimonadaceae bacterium | reverse complement strand
GCCGCCGAAACCGCTAACAGAAGCAAAACTGACTTCCTCGCCGTGATGAGCCACGAGCTTCGAACTCCGTTGAATGCGATTGGCGGATACGCGGAGCTGCTCGAGCTGGGAGTCTACGGGGAGGTCAACGACGTCCAGCGTGATGCTATCCATCGCCTTCAGAAGAGTCAACGGCACCTACTCTCGCTCATTACCGAGGTGCTGAACTACGCCCGCATCGAAAGCGGAACGACGCAGTTCGATCTCACGGACATTGGCGTTGGACTAGCGATGGCAATGGCAGAAGCGCTCGTCGTTCCTCAAGCGAGATCGAAGGAATTGGCACTCGTCGTGAAATACGCGGATCCTGAGGTCACCGTGCATGCCGATGGTGAGAAGCTGCAACAGATTCTCCTGAACCTGCTCTCGAACGCGGTCAAGTTCACCGATCGAGGTGAAATCACGATGTCGGTAGACGCCTCGCTACGGTCGGTGAGCTTTACCGTCGCCGATACGGGCATAGGTATTCCGCCCGAGAAACTGGATTCCGTATTCGAGCCATTCGTGCAGATCGATCCAAACCTGACGCGCACCAGCCAGGGTGTGGGGCTGGGCCTCGCGATCAGCCGCGATCTCGCGCGCCGGATGGGAGGCGATCTCCATGTGGAGAGTCAGCTGGGCGTGGGCTCGACCTTCGAGTTGACGCTGCCGCGATAGCCACAACGGCTACGTCAACTCAGCCGAGCGTCTACGTCATCATACCGATAGGGAGGGAATTCCGTAGCCGATAGCATGGGGCCGTCGAACAGCGCGCCCATCTCTTTATCGAGGTCTCCATGCGAAACGCACCCGTCACCATCCCCCTATTGGCCGCGACCCTCGCCGCCGCGATTGCCTGCACGGATCAGTCGCCCCTCGGACCCGCGCCCAATGTGCTGGACCGGTCCAGCGTCGTCACCACACCGGCCTCGGGCACCTGGGCCAAAATCGTCGAAGGTGAGACCGGACCCGGATCGCTATACGCGCTTTATGTCCCACAGAACTGGAACCGCGAGATCGTCTACTACGCTCACGGCGTCAGGCCGCCGGTCCCGTACGCGCCGATCTCGCTGGCGGACCAGGACAATTTCTTCGCGGTCCGCGACGCGCTTGGCGCTCTCGGATATGCCTTCGCGTATTCCAGCTTCTCCGAGAACGGTCTGGCGGTCAAGGACGGCGCGCAACGCACCCACCAGCTGCGCGGTATTCTGAACGCGGAGCTGCCCGACAAGCCGGAGCGGAGCTATCTCGCCGGCTATTCGCTCGGGGCTCTGATCGCGCTCGAGCTGGCCGAGAAGCATCCAAACCAGTACGACGGAGTGCTGGCGATGTGCGGAACTGTCGGAGGAACGCCGCGCGAGCTGCAGTATGTCGGCGATGTGCGGGCCCTGTTCGATGCTTACTATCCGGGCGCCCTGCCGGGCAACGTGATCTCGGTGCCGACGCCGCCTCCCACGCTTGATGAGGTGAAAGCGATTGTAATCAGAGCGATCACACCTACCCCGGCCAATCCGCAGGCGCCGCTCGGGATGTACGCAATCGCCAGCACGGCTCAGACACCGCTCGCCTACGCGCCTATCGGCAGTCTGGGCGATCCCACCAGCACGGCGTTCCAATCACTCGTCGGCTCCCTCATTACCGCTCTCTACTACCAGCTGCTCGGAACGCCCGACGTCGTCGATCGCACGCACGGGCAATCGCCTTACGACAACCGCAACACCGTTTACACGATGGGTGCGGCCGCGATTCCACCCGGGATTCCGGCCGCGCTCATCCATAGCATGATTGCCGCGTCCAATCAGAGAGTTGCGCGGTACGACATCACACCTGCCGCGCAGAATTATCTCGAGAAGTATTACGTGCCGACGGGGAATCTCCAGATTCCGGTCGTAAGCGTGCACAACTTCTGGGATCCTCTGGTGCCGTTCTTCCACGAGCCCGCGCTCGCACAGGCAGCGGCATCAGCCGGCGCGAGCGGTATGCTTCTTCAGCGAGGGATCCCGAATTACGGTCACTGCAATTTCTCGACGCCCCTGGTCGTGAGCTCATTCCAGACTCTCACCGGCTGGGTAAGGACCGGGATCAAACCGGCGAGCTGAGATCACACTCGGGTAGAAACACAATGGCCGCGTCTTGAGTTTACCGTTATCCTGTTTTCCGTTATGCGTTCATTGCTTACGCACAACGGTCAACACAAAAACCGTAAACTCAAGACGCGGCAGTTTGTTTCTGTTTCTTGTCTCTCCGCCTTCTCCGAACGAAGTCGCGTACCTTTCATGAATGAATCCGCCGCCTTCGCACACCCCAGCAAACAGTACTCCGACCGCTCACCCTCCGGAAACGCTCGAAGGGTGGTTTGCGCTCCATCAGATTTTTCGCGTCAATCGCCAGGCACTCGACGCGAGGCCCGACGTGCTCTCGCGAATGGGTGAGAGCGCGGGTGCCGCGCTCGATGTCAAAGACGCGCAAAACGCGCCCGCGAGCCGCGGAAAACGCGGCTCACCCAAGGAGGCTCTACCCAAAGGCTGGAGCTGCTTCGTTCGCCTGATCGGTTCCAGCGCCGACCTCATGGTGATTCATTTTCGCGAATCGCTCGAGGCAATCGGTACGGCGCAGGATGCGCTTTCCCGCCAGGAGATCATGGGTGTGCTCCAACCGACGTACAATTTTCTGAGCGTGACTGAAGCGGGCCTGTATCACGTGACGGCGGAGCTCGCACGGGCCGCCGAAGCGCGCGGCGGAAAGGTCGGCGACGAGGAGTACGCGCGATCTCTCGCCGAGCGGTCGACCTCGGAGCGAAACAGCGAGCACGTCCTGAAGCGGCTTTACCCCGAGCTCCCGCGAGACATGCCTTATGTCTCGTTCTATCCAATGTCCAAGCGACGTGATGCCGGCCAGAACTGGTACGCGCTCACGCTCGATGAGCGGAGCCGCCTCATGCACTCTCACGGCTTGACGGGCCGCCGCTATGCCGGCCGCGTCCAGCAAGTGATCACCGGCGCGATCGGATTCGATTCGTGGGAATGGGGAGTCACGCTTTTTGCCGCCGACCCGTTGGAGTTCAAGAAGCTCGTCACGGACATGCGCTTTGACGAAGTTAGCGCGAAATACGCGGAGTTCGGCGAGTTCTACGTCGGGAAGCTGGTCGACCCGGCCAATTGGCACGGCGCGCCGGAAGAACAACGTGCGGCAGAGAGGATTGGCTCACTCAAGTAGAAGCGCGCACAAGTAGGTGTTGTCGGTTGTTTGATCGCACTCGCGCGACTATAATCCTCACTCTGTCCGGCTTCGGTCTCGAAGCTTCAGACGGGACGTGGCGCAGCCCGGTAGCGCACCTGAATGGGGTTCAGGGGGTCGCGGGTTCAAATCCCGCCGTCCCGATTCACATAAACGATAAGGCCCACAAGCAGTTACGCGCTTGTGGGCTTTTTGCTTCTCCCGCCCCGCTCAGGTCCATCAATACTTTCATCAATACTTTGGGCTGCAACCGCCATTCGTTAAGAGCAGCTCGCTGTACTGGCGAATTGCTAGGAATGAGTGGACCCGCGGTCGGCAAGGTTTTCTACGACGCCACGAAGCGACGCAATCCGAAGAAGGCCGAGAAGAAGAAGAAGAAATGACGCAGCACGCGCGAGGCTAGACTCGGTATGGACAAGGCCAAGAAGTTGACAAGCCTGCAGCCCCTCGGGTGAAGGTCAGAGCTGGGAGCTAAATCATTCCGCGTCGAACAGACCTTTACTTTTTTCTTCAGCATTGCGGGCTTTCGGCGCCTTCTTGAAAGTCCGATTTGTCCCGCTGGTGCGGGGATAGTCTATTCCGCGTCCCTCCAGTAATTCCGCAACGGTAAGGATCTGGAGCCTCGGATGCTTTCCCCAAGGCGAGTCATAGAACCCAGCCTTCGCAGCCTCAGCTCTCATTAGCTGCGTTGGTGGCTCGAAAGTCAGAAAGACGCCAATCTCCGCCTTCTCTCTCTCGATCACGCCGCGCAGATCGCGGAGGTCGGTTGCCTTGAGCTTTCCGCCCTTCACTGAGATGATGATCTGGCGGGTCTTCTCACTTCCGTCGTGAAAGTACAGGCGCCCATCAATTCCCTTGTCCGCGCCTTTCTTCTGATCGACGGGGCGAGCGCCGACCAGACCAAGTCTAGTCCGTCCAAGCGCGAGGTTCATGACCTCGATCAAGAAAAACCCAACTGTCAAATCGACGAGATAATCCGCACTGTGGACACGATATGCCGTATACGTCGTTGTCGGCAGCGAGGGCGGCTGGGTATGACAACTGTGCGTATTGCCTGGGCAGCTCCACCCGCTGAGTCGAGGCAACTGACGATCGTCTCGAGTTCTCCTCCAAGGTGAAATGAAATCGACATCGCGGTGATATGAAAACGACCTAGATACAACTCGTAAGCTGCCCCAATATGGAAGCGGTCCGGCAATATGCGGGTGCCGAGCCATCGCGTGACTGACGCTCCGCTGACGGCGCCCTGTTAACTCCTCCCCTCGCCAATCCCCAGAACGTTTTTCACACCCCTTTTTTTTCTCGGAAACAATGACCCGACTCAGAGCAATCTCCTCCGGATTTGTTCTCGCCGCTGCGTTAGGCGCTTTTGCCTGTAGTGGTGATTCGACTGGCCCAGGATCGACTTCTTCAAACACGAAGACAATGAAACCGACTGAACCTTCGCTAATGCAGGTTGCCGAGGGTGACGATGGTGCTAACTGGGAGACTGAGGCCCAAGAACGGTTTCGGGGGGGAACTCTTTTCTCGTTGTACGGCTGGGGCGAGTCGTCCAGCCCGCCCGGTGGTAGTAGTGGCGGGGGTGGTGGCTCCGGCCCCGGGGACCTCAACAACGAGGAACTTGCTGGAATAGCTTGGGGCGAAGGTTGGGATTCGATGCACGATAATGAAAAACTTTTTTACATTCGGAATTGGGAGAAATGGTATCCGCGGCGGGATTTGATGGTCACTATATCCAAAGCGGCGGACAGCCTCGCCGCGGCCAAGTTTGGTCTAACTGACGTTCGCGACGGATATCGCGAAAATGCTTGGAAGCACGCTTTGTGGACTTGTGGGATGACGCGAAAGTGGGGCTGGGACGACGCGCAGAAGGCTAGTGATGTTCACGAGGACTTTCCCGGTAATCCACCTGACCAGAAAGCGATGGATCTAAATAACAATCTGGTTGGCCTTAACTACGCAAACCGCACAACTAATTGCCTTGATGATGTGAGTATGGGCCAAGGGGGGCTGGTTTGGCTTTACAATGATTGATCGTCTCGAAGCATCGGTTTTTAAGAACGTGTTCCATGTCGGCTTCGCCCTCCTCTTTTCAGGCGCGTGCGGCGGGGACAAAATCCAGCCGGCTGATGTGCTGCGGGGCGTAGCGCCATTTGATTCGTTGGGCACAGTCCGCATCCCGCAAGCGCTGCGACAGATAGCGAGCGCCAGACCTGCGTCCAGACCAGCTGCTTACATTGGTCTCCAAGAAGGCTTGAGTGGCTTTCAAGTTTATTATGTCGATCCCGAGCTGCGGCTATCCAGCGAAAAGATTCCTTATGACGCCGAGGTCAGACGGATCTCAGCTGAAAAGACCTTTCCAGACGATTCGGCCGCGTCGGCGTTCTGGACGGTGACGAGTCGGCGCATCGAAACCAACCTCGGACCGAGAGGACAGTGCTTCGCCGAACAGGGTGGGAACGTACCGTCTTCGCGAGCTTGGGTGTGGCCTATCGCAGTTCACGGATCAGTCGCCCTAAGGCAGCGGTACCGACAATCAACAGCGCAAGGTGAACTTCCGGCGATGGTGTGGATTTCGATCGGCGCAGAGCAACCGTTGGGGGTCATCCGGGGATTGCAGCCGGTCGACGCGGGGCGATGCAAATGAGAAAATGGTGGGCCGTGCGTAACTAAGGCCAACCCCTCCCCGCGTCCTGCGCTACGGGTGCTAGGGTTTCCTTCCAAGGCCGCGGGTCCTTGATATTCCCTTTGGGGCTTTGGGTATTTAGCTAAAACATCATGCCCATTGACCCCACCACTGCTCACTGCGCGAGGTGCCAGCGCCAAACCGTGATCGAGAGTATTGATGAGTCAATACTTTGGAGCCGAATACTTCCGAAATTGCCACCGGCCGAGTCATGGAATTGCTGACTCATAAGTCGATATTTCCCTATGGGAAGGGCGTATTTGCAACAACTTACAATTCCAGTATCTGGTTGAATGGGGTTCAGGGGGTCGCGGGTTCAAATCCCGCCGTCCCGATTCTACCAGTTAAAGCACTGTCGGCATTTCCGCTGATGGTGCTTTTTTGTTGCTACTGGCTTGGGCGGGGTTCGGGGTCGTTTCTATGCTACTCAAGCTATCGTTACCGATTGGAATGGCCAAGAACATCGTGCGTTTTATCCACGTATGAAAGGCCTTGGGCGCCAATATTGGCGCCTTCGCGACGAACGGCATAAGGCGGCTATCCTTGCGTGCCGACTCGCGGACGCGTTCAACAGCAGCGCAACTCCAGAGTTGCTTGATAAAGCACAACACGCAATCCGAGCCGGGCTGCTTGACATTGAAAATCGGCTTCGCTCATGGCGCAACCGAAACCAGCGCCGTCCAAGAAAGATCAAGGCGCTTCGGATCAGAGCTGGGGGCGGATCAAGCCTGATTGGTGACCACATCGCTCTTTGCGGTGCGCATGAAGAGAGCCTTGAGGAGTTTCGGCAGCTACTTAGACAGTGCGGTGATGCGCTCGCGTGGACACTACTGAGCTTCGATCCCCGTCGCATCTTTCCTCTGTACGGCACACGAACGCATCATCTCAATACGGGCGTTGGAATCGCAGCCGCTACTCACGTCATCATCGAGGCTCACAAGACGGGGAAGTTTCTTGTGCTCGACAATGACCTGACCCGCTGTATTGGCATCGGAGACCTCACGATCTTTAGAGCAGACGCGAGGCGGCAGGAACTCCCCTATTCTCTGGAACTAAAGGCACGCCTTCAGGGAGTAGAATTTATCGCAGGGGCGGAGGTGTCCGTGGACTTCGGCGGTACTGTCTTCGAGAACTCCTCTCAAGCGCAGCTACATGCCGATTTCGTCCAAGTATTGGGCTTGAAGATAGGCGCGGAAGAGGGGAGTTCACCACAATCGACTCCGCAATTGGTCGAGATGTACAATCGCGCCCACTTATTGGTCGAAGTGTTAGGAGGCCAACGCGAGAATCTGAGCGCAAATACAGAACACTGGCGATCGCTGACCAACGTCCTAAATCGGGCCATGCAAAGCGATGCTGCGTACGACATTCCTGAACCTGGCATTGCGATCATGGCAGTCCGAACACTGAAGGGCGATCACTCACCCCGAGCGATGACGAGTGTGATGCGTCGGCTCCAATCGGAAGGCTTTCCGGCGGGGCTGCCAAGCCTTACCCT
>JACMME010000319.1 GCA_014379205.1 Gemmatimonadaceae bacterium | reverse complement strand
TTACGGCATGTTTTTCCTGCCACTCCCCACGCCGCCGGGACTCAAGCCCGGGCCCACACCGCGCTTCATCCGGTGGAATGGACCGAGCTCCATCTCGACTGCTCAAGGCCTGATTTACAGCTACGATGCAATTAACAATGGATACTGGTCTATCAACCTGGCGCAGTACAACAACAAGACGACGAATCCATTTCAGCCGTGTGCGTCGACAAGCACCTACCTGTGCACCGAGCTATATCCCCCGGTTGTCGCCCGGTTTCATCAGATCGTCGGCACGCGACCAAATGGCAGTTTCGAATACAGGGTCTTCCTGTCCGATCCCAGTACTCTCTCATTCACTCCAACGCCGACTGGAGGAGAAGAAGGGGGGTTCTAGTAGCATAGTTGTCGCACTGGGGCAACGTCGTTAGGCGAATCGAATTTTTGCCAAGCGAAAGCACGATTCGTGAATAGAAGAAGGCGGCGGGGATCGCGAGATCTCCGCCGCTTTCTTGCGATACCGAGGTGGCCTAAGTAACCAGGTTCAGTAGCCGACCCGGTACAAATATCACCCTCTTCGGTTGCGACGAAACGAATTTCGCAACGGCTTGGTCAGCAAGCGCCAGCTGCACAACCTCTTCCTGGCTGACATCGCGCGGCACGATCAATCGCCCGCGTACCTTACCGTTAACCTGAACGACGAGCTCGAGCGTCTCCTCCGCGGCAAGTACCGGATCGAAGTTCGGCCAGCGCGCTTCAAAGACGCTCTCGGCATGCCCGAAACGCTCCCACAACTCTTCGGCGATGTGCGGGGCATAAGGCGCGACGAGAATCAGTAACGGCTCGACTTCAGCCCGATGCGATATTCGCTCGCCAGCGCGCAACACATTCATATACTCCATCATCGCCGCGATGGCGGTGTTGTAGCCGAGCACGCGCGTGTCATCTCCAACCTTCCTGATGGTCTGGTGGAGCTTGCGCATCACGCCGCGATCGGGCTCCCCTGTTGAATCAACTTCGGACGCCGTCTTCCAGAGGCGGTCGAGAAACCGCTTGACCCCGGATATACCGCCCTCCCTGAAGTCACCACCCTCCTCGAACGGACCCAAAAACATGAGATACATTCGGAAAGCATCCGCGCCCCACTCTTCGATGTAGGAATCCGGATTCACGACGTTGCCCTTGTTCTTCGACATTTTGGCTCCCTCGCGCACGATGTGTCCGTGCGCCCGAAAGCGCTTGAAGGGCTCCTCGAAGCCAAGATGCCCCATGTCGTGCAAGACCATTGTGACGAAGCGAGTGTACAGCAGGTGGAGCACGGCGTGCTCATTTCCACCAATGTAGAAGTCAACTGGTAGCCACCGTTTGGTCATCTCGCTGTCAAACGGAACATCGTCGCGATCGGTGCTCGTGTAGCGAAGGAAATACCAGGCGCTGTCGAGAAAGGTGTCCGACACATCGGTTTCGCGGCGCGCCTGTTTACCACACTCCGGACAAGGGACGAGATACCACTCCTTGTGCCGCGCAAGAGGCGATATGCCCGAATCATCTGGACGAAAATCATCAATGTGCGGGAGCAATACCGGAAGATCATGGATCGGCACAGCCTGGACGCCGCACGAGTCACAATAAATTATGGGGATGGGCGGACCCCAATACCGCTGCCTTGAGATACACCAGTCGTGCAACCTGTAGTTGACTACCGGTTTCGCGGCGTTCCGCCCGACGAGCCAGGCGGTGATGGCGCGCGCGGCTTCGCTGACAGGCATGCCGTCGAATTCGCCCGAATTCACAAGTCGTCCATCACCTGTGTAGGCGGCATCGACGAGTGCCTCCGAGTTGTCGCCCTCTCCGGCAACGACGCGCTTGACCGGCAGACCAAACACCGTGGCAAATGCGAAATCGCGCTCGTCATGGGCCGGCACGGCCATGATGGCGCCCGTACCGTACTCCATCAGCACGTAATCGGCGATCCACACCTGCATCGGCGATCCCGTCGCGGGATTGACGGCGTACGCACCGGTAAAGACGCCCGTTTTTGCCTTGTCCGGAACCTTGCGGGACACCAGATCCTGCTTCGCGGTACGCTCGCGATACCTGCCGACCGCTTCGCGTTGAACTGCCGTCGTGAGTACGTCGACCATTGGATGCTCCGGCGCGAGCACCAGATATGTGGCGCCGAAGATGGTATCGGGACGTGTGGTGAAAACGGGGAGTGAGGAATGGGTGCTGGGGACTAGAGACCCGGCATCCCGGGCCTCGCCGAGATCCTTGCTGCCGAGTTGTCCACCACTTTCTCGCCAACCCCCACTCCCCGGAACAGCACCGCGAATCTCGAAAACAATCTCCGCGCCCACGGACTTCCCGATCCAGTTGCGTTGCGATGTTTTGGTGGACTCTGACCAGTCGATCGTATCGAGATTCTCCAGCAGCCGGCCAGCATAGTCGGTAATGCGGAAGAACCACTGCTCCAGCGAACGCTGCTCGACTTTCGTTCCGCAACGCTCGCATTCACCATTGATGACCTGCTCGTTGGCGAGAACAGTTTTGTCGAAGGGACACCAGTTGACAGCTCCCTTCTTCCTGTATGCCAAGCCCTTCTCCAGGAGCTGGAGAAAGACCCACTGCGTCCACTTGTAGTACGCAGGGTCAGTTGTAGACAGCGAGCGGCTCCAATCGACCATCAGGCCGGCGCTTCTGATCTGCCGACGGAAGTTCTCGATATTCCTCGGAATCAGCTTTCCTGGGTGCACACCTACCTTGAGCGCGTAGTTCTCGGAATGGATTCCGAAGGCGTCGAATCCGATGGGCTCGAACACAGTGTGCCCTTGCAGGCGCTGAAATCGTCCTTGGATGTCGTTCCCCGTGAACGCGTACAGGTTGCCGACATGCAACCCTTCGGCTGACGGGTACGGGAACATCATGAGCTGATAGTACGGGCGCTCGCCGAGTTCGAGGTCAGGAGTGTGGCTTCCCATGTCATGCCATCGGGATTGCCATTTCTGCTCGATCGCCTGCGGCTCGTACGGTGCCGTGCGAAGTGCGTATTCCGTCATTGAGTGAAGTTGGCTTTGGAAATCGCGAACCGCGATGCGGCTCGAGCCTTTCCTTCTGGTGTTCAGCGGTTAGTTCACAATTTAGCGCCGGCGATATGCCGGACAACCTTTTTCGGACACGACGCCCGCGCGCGCTGTGGTTCGCCTTCGCCTAAAGGAGTGTTGGGTGGCCGATTCGCATACAGCGTCAAGCCGTACTTTTGGGCGTCGCATTTTCCTGATGCTCGGCGCTGGCGCCGTCGTCCTGGTCGGGCTCATGGCATGGTCCGGTGGAGAGTGGCTATCGCGTTCGATGAGCCGGCAGACAGACCTGCTTCTCGTAGACGCAGCTGAGCGATCCGCGGCGCTTGTGCAGCAACTGATCTCGGATCGGGGAAGGCTCGTTGAATTACTGGCAGGATCACCAGCCGTTGTCGACGCTGCCCTGGCTGGCAAGCGTGAAGTGGCGCGGCTTGGAATCGCCGACGCTTCAATCGATCAGATTGAAGAGCGATACGCGGAACAGCGAACATTGAATGGCGACACACGCCTGCGCGACTACCTCCGCGGCGTGGTTGCCACAGCGGACGTAGCGGAAATTATCGTTACGGAATCGCACGGGCTGAACGCAATCACCACTCAGCGAACGTCGGACTTCGTTCAGCGCGACGAAGAATGGTGGACGGAAGCAATTCGTGATGGCCTTGGACAGGCGCGCGCGTCATACGATGAATCGGCACGGACGGTCAGCATCTCCCAGGCGAGCGCCATACGCGAAGGCGCAACCGGAATACCGGCCGGCGTCATCAAGGTAGTGTTCGGCGTCAGGAACATCGACGCGGAGCTGTCTCGTGCCACCCGGAAGTCTGGTGTCAGTGTGGACCTGATCGATGAGAGCGGACGTGTCGTTGCAAGCTCGAGCACTGCTGAACGTATGCAGCCGCTCGCCGGGCTCACCCTCGGCAACGATCGCTCCATTCGAAGCATCGGCCGCGACTCCAGTGCGGAGCGTGTTGCGCTCGCTGCGACCGAAGACGGTCGCTGGTTTATCGCGGCTCGCATGCCTGAGCGCGTCACACAGGGGCCAATTGGCAAAGCCAGGCGCGCTTTGTTTGCGGGCGCAGCAGGAATGGTCGTCCTGATAGCTATCGCATTGCTCTTCGTAAGCCGTTTTGTCTCCCGCAGAGTTACCGCACCTGCCGCCGTGCTCGCCCTTGCGGCCGAGCGCGTTGCGAGAGGCGATCTGACTTCCGACGTCATCGGTGGCGCGGAGGATGACGAGATCGGCCGGCTGGGAAGGGCAACGGAAACCATGGTCGGAGAGCTCCGCCGCCTCGTGAGCGCCATCCGTGATTCCGCCCAGGAGACTGCCGCAATGTCAGCGGAGATAACAGCTGGCTCTGAGCAGATGTCCGCTTCGGCATCGGAAATGGCTCGGACGTCAAGCGAGCTGAGTGAGCAGTCGGCGGACATGGCTCAGACGATTCAACGAGCGGCTGTAGATGCTGGCACGCTCAGGGAAATCGCTGAGCGAGTTAGCGCGGATGCACTGGACGGCGTGCGGCGAAACACGCGACTTCGCGTCCTCGCTACCGAGAATCGCGCGCGTCTCGACCAGAGTGCTGTTGCACTCGAGACGCTGACTTCTGAAGCGGAGACAAGCGCCGCCGCGACGGCCGAGCTCGCGCTCGCATCGGAGGAGATTCGGGCGTTTGTGACTTTGGTTCGGAAGATCGCCAGGCAGAGCAAGTTGCTCGCACTCAACGCGTCAATGGAAGCCGCGCGCGCAGGCGAGCAAGGCGAAGGCTTCGCGGTAGTGGCAAGCGAGATTCGCACGCTCGCGGCAACCGCGCATCAGGCGGCGGAGCGGACCGAACGGCTGGTGAATGATGTGTTGAGCCGGGTGGAAGCGTCGCGGGATTCAAGCAAACGCACGGTTGCAACGGTGTCCGGAGTGAGATTGGCAACGCGCGAAGCGGTGGCTTCGTTCGAACAAGTCGAAGCAGCTGTAGTCGATGCGGAGAACTGGGCTTCTGCTACGGAGCGTGCGGCAGCCGATTCCAGCGCTCTGGTGAGAGAGATGACGGACCGACTCGATGACCTTGCGCGAGGAACGGAATCGTTTGCGGCGGCAATGCAGGAGGTCGCCGCCTCCAGCCAGGAGCAGAGTGCCAGCACCGAGGAGATTGCCGCCGCGGCTTCCGTGCAGGCGGTTTCAGCCCAGCGTCTTTCGGACCTTGTGGCAACATTCCGACTGGCCGAACAGAAGGTGGCTGTCACAAAACCCATGGATAAAAGCTCTAACGGCCGAGCTCCGGTTCTCCTTCCTGCGACCTAGCTGGACTGCGATGCGTTGCGCTTTGCCTTCCGGGTCGTATTTCTAGTATGACGCGACGCACCGTTTTCACCGCTCTCCTGCTTCCCCTCAGCCTCGCGTGCCGTCCTGCCCTCGCGGCAAGTCCTGGGACGATAAGTTGCCGCCCCGCGGATACTTACGGCGTGAATCTTCTCGCGTATGTGACGGAGATCGCAACAGAAAGCGAGCGTGACTCCGAGAACATCCGTCAGACTTACGGGCTCAAAAAGACCCAGCCAGAGTTAATCGCCCTCATTTCGGACGAAGCCGTCTGCAAGCAGGGAGCGAGCGCGTTGCGCGCTGCAATGACCGGTAACATCCACGACCGGTCAGTACGCGTCTACGTGGTTCGGGCAGGCAACGTCTACGTGATTACCGATCCGGATCACCAGATCGGGTCTCGCACTGCACGGATTACCGTTGCCCTGGACAGTGCGCTATCCCGCACGTAGTGAATGCTGGGTGTGCAGGACAACGAGTGGCTAGCGACGCGCAGGTCTCTCTTCGCTCTTGAAGAGATAGACGCTGTCTTCGAGTCTCGCCCCCTTGTCGCTCGCGACCGCGAACTGTCCTCCCTGATAGGCGGTTGCGCTTGAGTACCGGCCGTCTTTCGCGAGCGCGTAAAAGTGGAGGTCGAAGTATGGCCGGCCGCGGTCGTTCAAGAGCCGCTTCTCCGTCATGGCTATCACGCGCTCCATCACCTTCATAAGCGCCTGCTCGGGGGCCATGCCCTGCCGCATGAACTCCACCGCCAGAAATGCCCCGCACACTTTAATGTTCGCCTCGCCCCGACCTGTCGATCCTGCGGCTCCGACTGAGTTGTCGCAATATTGACCCGCGCCTACGATTGGGCTGTCTCCCACACGCCCCGGAAGCTTCCACGCAAGCCCGCTCGTTGTCGTAACGGACGCGACATCTCCCGTAGCCGTAACGGCGTTCATGTTGATCGTCCCGGTAGAGAACTTGATCTTGATGTCATCGTCGTGGTCGAGCCAATTGTCGTTCGCGTTGAGGCGAGCCTTCCACCGTAGCCAGTCCTGCCGCGATTTCTCCGTCAACAGATTCTGTTCCTTGAATCCCATGTTCAACGCGAACTTCTTCGCTCCGGGTCCGACGAGAAGAATGTGATCGGTATAGTCCATGACCGCCTTGGCAACCAGCGAGGGCGTGGCGATGCCTTCCAGTGACGCAACGGCGCCGGCGCGCCTGGTGGGCCCGTGCATGCACGAAGCGTCGAGCTGCACAACACCCTCTTCATTGGGAAGCCCGCCCAGCCCTACCGATTGATCCTCAGGGTCGAGCTCCTGGATGTTGACCCCCGCGACTATCGCATCGAGCGGATCGCTTCCCTTGCCTATCATTTCATACGCCTTGGCGACTCCACGAAGACCATTGTCGGACGCAATGACCACAGGGCGCGCGAGCGAGGCCTTGAGCGGCGCCGGTTCACCGACTGCTGCGCCTTCTGCTGTACCCGGGGCAGCGACCGACGTGAGAGACAATCCAGCCGCGGCGGCGGCGCTTGTGCGTAGAAATTCTCGGCGATCGATGCTCATGACTTTCCCGTGTGAATGGAGTTGGAGCGAATCTTCGAGCCGGTATCGCAGTACGTCAATGCGCCCGTGATCAGGGACGTTTTTCGGTCGTGTCCTTCTTCAGCTCCTCCGTGAGCTCCAAACGCTTGTCGGCTGCCTTGTTCTGCGCGTCGCGCAGTTCGGCGGCCTCCTCTTTCAAATCGCCTGCGGCGGCCTGCACGTCTTCCTGCTCGTCAGCTACCTCTTTCTTCGCCTCACGCAAATCCTCGGCGGCCTTTTCCGTACCTCCACCGCAACCGAGCAGCACTATCGAACCAAGCAACAAGCCGGCGCTCTGAAAGCTCTTCACGTTGCACTCCCAGTTGGAGACGCAACACATTTCGCAAGCGCCGGGCCAAGCTCAGGTTGCCGCAGATGACCGCCTGTCACTACCTTCCAGCCCCTATGACGACTCTCACTGTTACGTCCGCCGAGCTGCGCGCCATTCCTTTCTTCGAGAACTTTCCCGAGGAGAATCTTTGGCATCTGGCCAAACGCATGCGCGTTGCGTCATTCGACGCCGGCGGCGTTCTCTTCCGCGAAGGCGAGCCGAGAAAGCTGTTCGGTATCCTTACGTCGGGCAGCGTTGCGATCGAAAAGGGACCCGAGGGTCGCGCCGAGCAGCTCGCGACGCTTGGCAAGGGCGAAGCGATCGGTGAGGGATTGCTGCTGGATGATACGCGGCACGGTACGTCGGCCCGCGCATTGGAGCCAACAGTGCTGGCATTCGTGTCGTCGGAAGACGTTCAGAAAATCATCAACGAGCGACCCACGCTATATGCCGCCCTGGTAGCGCGTGCCGCACGGGCGATATCTCAGCGCCTTCGCGCAGCCGACGCAACCCTGGCTGGTCGGGGGCGCGAGGTTGGCTTCGGTGGCGGCGGTCGGCGGATCGAGCGAGACCTTCTGGGTGACCGAGAGGTGCCCGATGAGGCCATGTACGGCATCCAGACTCTGCGCGCGCTGGAGAACTTTCCGATTACGGGAATCGCCATGCGTGAATTCCCGGCGCTGGTTGTGGCGCTGGCGGCCGTGAAGGAGGCCGCTGCGCTTGCGAATGCGGAGCTGGGGCTGCTCGACCAGTCCGTGTGTGACGTTATCGTAGGGGCGGCGCGGGAAATCCGGTCCGGCCGGCATCACGAACATTTTCTGGTCGACATGATCCAGGGGGGCGCCGGCACGTCGAGCAATATGAACGCCAACGAAGTGATCGCGAATCGCGCACTCGAGCTGCTGGGCAAGCACCGCGGCGAATACCAAAGCGTTCATCCGAATAATCACGTGAACCTGTCACAGTCCACCAACGACGTCTATCCAACGGCCGTCAAGCTGGCTCTGCACGCGAGTATCGACCTCCTGAAAACGGCGCTCGCCGATCTGGCTCGCGCATTTCTGGCGAAGGGAGAAGAGTTCTCTCCTTATATAAAGATGGGACGGACACAGCTGCAGGACGCCGTTCCCATGACGCTGGGGCAGGAATTCGCGGCCTTCGGTCATACCATCCTTGAGGACGTGGACAGGCTTGGCGAGACTCAGGCGCTCATCCGTGAGATCAACATGGGCGCCACGGCTATAGGTACGGGGATCAACGCGCCGAGGGGCTATACCGAGATAGTGCGGCAGCAACTGGTCGCGGTCACCGGACTCCAGCTCGTCACCGCACCCGACCTGGTCGAAGCTACCGCGGACACCGGCGTTTTCGTTCAACTTTCCGGCGTGCTAAAGCGGTGCGCGGTGAAGTTGAGCAAGATATGCAATGATCTCCGGCTGCTCAGCTCGGGCCCCCGCGCGGGTTTCGCCGAGATAAACCTGCCGCCAATGCAGCCCGGCAGTTCGATCATGCCAGGCAAGGTCAATCCCGTGATTCCCGAGGTTATGAATCAGGTCTGCTTCGACGTGATCGGGGGCGACGCAACCGTAACGATGGCTGCGGAAGCCGGACAGCTTCAGCTGAACGTTTTCGAGCCCGTTATCGCGTTTCGCTTGCTGGGCAACATTCAGACCCTCGTTAATGGCTGCTCGGTGCTCCGCGAGAAGTGCGTGGATGGCATTACAGCCAATCCCGACAGGATGCGCTGGTTCGTGGAGAACAGCATAGGAATTGTGACGGCGCTGGTACCGATAATCGGTTTCGAGAAAGCATCCGAGATTGCCAAGACGGCGCTCGAAACAGGCGGCAACGTGTACGACCTCGTGTGCGATGGCGGGCTCATGACGCGCGAAGCGCTCGACACCCTCCTCAATCCGACGGCGATGACAGCACCTCTGGAAGGATAATTCCCAAACTCCTGAGCAGATCCTCTAGTCCATCTCCTTTAGCCTCACAAGTGAGCTATGGCTCGAGCGCAACTGAATGGCACCGGCGTACAGAAAATCAAGACACTGGATGAAGCGCTCCTTCAGGCGCAAACGCTGCACAGCCTTATCGAGCGAATGGCACTCGCCAGCAAGGCTCAACTGCCGCTGCAACCGTTCGGACAGCAGATCAAGCGCGCCGCCGTGCCGGTGGCAAGCCTGCTCAAAGGCCAATTCGGCTCAATCTCGGATCAGGTGAACGCGCTGACTCTCATCGCGACGCGCGGCGGCAATGAACGGGTCAGGATCAGCAACCTTCGGGAAGGTATCGCCGCTGTGAAGCAGTCGATCGAAATCGCGGCCCGCAAGGTTTACGAGCAGGACGCCGTGGTGGAGAAGCCGGGGAAGGCGGAAGGTTGAGGGGGTGGATTGGATTGCGGATTGCGGATTGCGGATTGAACTGCGAAGTGGGAACTGCGAACTGCGGCGAAAGGGTCGAACGGCGTCGGTATAATCCGCAATCCGCAGTCCGCAATCCTCTCAGTTCGCAGTTACTGATCCCGAAGCTTCTCATACCGAAACGTCAGGCACCCCGGCGTAAGGCCCCGGCAGTAGTAGCTCAGAACTTCGAGCTTCGCTTGCCGTCCTTCCGGTGTCCTTACTATGAAGACGTGTCCATTCGGCTCGAGCAGGTGGGTCAGCATGCTGTAGTCGTACCACCGACGGATCGCCGCATTCGACGAATCACGTCCGTCCGATCCGGTTTCGAACTTCAGCAGCGTGGGATTCGGCGTGTCGGCAAATGCAAGCTGCCCGGCATCAGCCATCGCGCCTGCGGCTCGAATATGAAAACGCCGGAATGCCATGTCCCATCCCGACGTATCCGGCGGCGTCATGAGCGAACCTCGGTCGATATCAAAGAACCGCCAAGCCTTTCCGTCGCCCGCGTCAATGGTAACTGTATCGGAGATACCGGCGACCAGTTCCGGGTGGGCGTTTCCCGATGGCGTTGGCTCGTACACCTCGACTGTCCTTTTCGCCACTGACGAAGCGATGAGATAACCGACGGCTAACAGGAACGCCACAAATCCCGCTATCACGGCCGTGCTTCCCCCGCGCCTCGGCAGCTCAGTCATTCACCGACCCCGTAAGAAGCCGCGATCTTGTCAATTCGTTTCTCGGTCGTATGATGACTGTGTAGAATTGCGAACTGCGAATTGAACTGTAACTGCTAACTTGGCCGTGTTCCGCGTATTTCGACGAGACGAACGGAACCGCACTAGTAATCCATATTTCTCAATCCGCAATCAAGTTCACAACTCACACTTCACACTTCGCAGTTCGCAGTTCGCAATTCGCAGTTCAATCCGCAATCCTTCAATCCTATCGTGTCCTCTCCACCCTCGACGAAGTTCCGCCAGGCCGCCTTTGTGTACCTGCACGTCGCTCTGCTTTATGAGGCGGCTGCATACGCAATGCTCGGCCGCGGCTTGCTTCCAACACGTTTTGGCCCGGCGTGGATATGGCTTGTCCTTGGTGCGGTCGTTGCGGGCGGCATTTTTGTTGGACTTCTTCGCTGGCAGAACCCATGGTTTGCGCGCGGAGTTTGGGCAATACATGCGCTACGACTGCCCGCACTCATAAAGGGCGCCTTCTTTGCAGATGCGACCGCGCGCATGCCGTCTGACTTTTACATCATGGCGATCGTTGTCGTCATGATCAATCTCTGGATGCTCGCACGCGCCGGGTGGGACCTCTGAGCTTCCGAACATATCATGAAGTCGCGGGCGAGGATCGCTCGCAGCTTGGCGAACAGGTCTCGGCGCAACGCGAGCGCGTGAGTGCCCGCATGCGGCTTGTCACACATGTTATCGCGGTGATGAGCGGCAAGGGTGGAGTGGGCAAAAGCTATGTTACCGCGGGTATGGCGCTGGCACTCGCCCGACGCGGATATCGAGTCGGCGTGCTGGACGCCGACCTCGCGAGCCCCACCGTTGCACGCATGCTCGACGCCAGTGGACCACTCCGAATAGACAGCGACGGTGCTCATCCGGCGCGCGCGCGTATCGCGCGACGGATGGAGGGGCAAGTCACGGATCCCTCCTCCAACATTCCATCCTCCGCCGCGCCCGTAGTCTTTTCCTCCGATCTTCTCCTCGCCGATGGTGCGCCGTTGAGGTGGAAGGAGCCCGGCACGGAGCAGTTCGTCTGGCGCAGCGTGCTGGAAACCGGAGCGCTTCGGGAGTTCCTCTCCGATGTGGTATGGGGCGTTCTTGACGTTCTCCTGATTGATCTCCCACCAGGCACGGACAAGCTCGGCGATCTGGCGCAGCTGGTGCCGAATCTGGCCGGCGCCATCGCAGTCACCATTCCCACCGAAGAGTCCCGCCGATCCGTCGAGCGCGCCATGCGAAGCGCTGCCTCAGCCGGTGTCACGCTTCTTGGGGTCATCGAGAACATGAGTGGATACGAATGCGGCGGATGCGGCAGGATTGATCGTTTGTTCGAAGGCCAGGCAGGTGCCGCACTGACCGCCGAATTCGGCGTACCTCTACTGGCGGCCTTGCCTTTCCGGGCTCTGGATTCCTCTCAGCCACCTGCGCTCGACGAGGCAATGCTGGTCGGCGTGCTTTCCTCCATTACCACTCCAGCTTCACCGGCGCCGTGAAATTTCTATGTATCGACTGCGACTCGCAGATGCAGTTCGAGGAGCGCCAGGTGCCGGGTGACGGAACCTTCGCAGCAGCATTCCGCTGCCCTAGCTGTAACCGGGCGATCGCTCTTCTGGCCAATCCCATGGAGACTCAGCTCGTGGGTTCGCTGGGCGTGAAGATAGGAGGGCGAACGTTGGATGAGCAGCCGTTGGAGCTGGTGCGAAGTACAGTCATTGGTCGCGATGACGCCTTTGAGGATGCCCCGACTGCGCAGGCGTCAAATCGGCCACGCTGGAGCCTGGATGCGCGCGAGCGCCTGGAGAGGGTGCCGAGTTTCGTTCGCGGGATGGTAAAAAAGATCTACACCGACTACGCGGCGGAACATGGTATCGCCGAGATCACTCCCGATGTGATGGACGTCGCACGAACTGAGCTGGGACTGGAGGGAATGTAGGCTTACGATCGCGACGCCATGATCCGAGCGATCTGACGGCGATGCACAAGGTCATGAGCAGCGATTAGTCGCATGATTTGGCGAATGCTCTCGCGGCCACGCTCGCTGTGCATTCCGTACCGGTCGAGCTGCTGTTCGCTGAGCCCCTGGAGCAGCCTGAGATTGGCGCCTCGCAGGACACGCATCTGCTCGAGCGCTTGGGCAAGCGGAACCTCGTTGTATCGGAGCTCGCCCGCCCAGGCATCCTGATCGTAACCCTCGATTGCCGGTGAGGGATGCGCCAGTATCATGCGCATCCTGTATCCGTAGACGAGCTCGGTGTCCGCCAAATGCTGAACCACCTCCATCACTGACCATTTCCCGGGCGCCTCGGCGGTACGCAACGAAGTCTCACTGATGCCCGCGACGGCGCTCTCCACTGCCGCAACCAGCCCGGATTGAACCTCGATCGGGTCGCGATCCCCGAGTACTTCGAGCAGGCGCCGGGTATACTCCGCGCCCGAGTTTCGAGCATCCGAGGCGGGATTAGCGAAAGTGGCCATAGTTTCTCACGTGCAAGGAATTCATCTGCTTGAGGCCTTCTGATCAACGACCCTCTCATTGTCCTTCCGTTCCACCCCCTCCACAAATGCCGCATCAGTCGCGGGTTTCTGTTCACCCCAGATGAGCAGAAGAGCCATGATCCCGTAGATGGGCAGATGACCTACGAGCTCCCGCCAACCCAGAAAGGGTATGGTAAGGTTGAAGGGCACCCACAAAACCAGGATCGTGAGCCGAACGAAAGCGCCGGACGCCAACAGGAGACCAAACGTCAGCTCCACAGTTCCAGCTATGATGAGAAAATCGAGATCCGTAATCTGCTCGAATCCCAGTGCCGGCAGGAAATTGAAGGGGTGAATCGCCAGAAACTTCAGTCCCATGGGAACGTTCCACAGCTTTTCCGTGAAGGACAGCACGACGATACTCGTCCCGGTCAGAATTCGCAGCACCGGGACCGCGTACGGCATGAGCCGCTCGGCCGGCTTGTGAAGGCGCTGCATGGTCATGTCGATGGCGAGCGGTCCCCGACCGGTGGCGAACAGAAAGAACGCGATGCCCAGAAAAAGGACATGTTCCAACAGCAGCACCGGTCCGAAGAAAATCACCCCAGCAAGCCAGATCGCGGCCAGAAGAATCGCGCCCAATCGCGTGAGCGCGCCGTAGAGGAAGCTCAGTGCGATGACGATTTCCGCGAGCGCAATCGCGCCTCCCAGAAAGTGCCATGGAAGCTCGAGGTTGGGAACGAAAAGCTGGAGCTCCACACCGCTCACCATGAGGAGAACCGCGGTGTGAACTCCAATGATGAGTGGCATCCAGGAAAGCAGGCTCTGATAGTTCTCCCACGTCATTCCTATTTCCAGCGGACCCGGGACGATCGCGCGGCGCCCTCGGACACGCCAGAGCAGTGTCGCCACTGTAGTTATGGCTATTGCGATTGCAACGGGAAGCAGCGTGCGACCCGTGAGCGCGTCGCCGAAGTGGACGGGAAAGTGGCCTTCGGTGAACCAGCGCTCGTGCATTACAAGAAGCATTGTTCCATTATATTCGATTCAGTCAAGCGCGGCGATGCCGCCTCCCCACCAAATCCCCTCCCCCGAAAACGGATTCTGCGCGATGTCCGACGAAGAAGAGCGCACCGCATCCGGCCTGCGGATGCACATCGATCGCCAACTGTGTGTCGGCTTCGGTGATTGCGTTACGGAAGCCAGTGAGGCTTTTCGATTGGATGACGAAGGAATCGCCGTTTTTGTTGATCCGGAGAAAGTGGATCGCGAACAGCTCATCCGCGCCTGCGACGCGTGTCCGGTAGACGCGATTACGGTATGGGATGAGACGGGAAAACAGGTTGTCCCGTGAAACGGCCGAAGTGACCGGGCAATGATCTTTGACATTACGAACATGACCCACGCGCGGACGATATTGTGAAGCAGCGTGCTTCATGCATTTCGTACCTTCAGCCCTGATCTGTTGCTGCAGCCTGGTGAGTCGGCCGCTACGCTACTGATGTTGCGTCGCTTCCTGTTGAGCGTAGCTTAGCGCCCTTCGGAGGTTTTTTATGGACACGACGTTGGGACGCGCACGCACGAAGAACGCAGCGATCTGGGCTATCTGCGCCGTTCTCGCTATTGTCTTTCTCGTCAGTGGCATACTGAAACTTGTCAGTGAAAGCAGCTTTTTTGCCGTTGCCGCAATGGACCAGTATCCTGCATGGTTTCGCCTGGTTGTGGGTCTCGTCGAGACACTGGGAGGAATTGGTCTTCTGATTCCCCGCCTGGCGCTTCTATCTGCGTTCGCGCTTTCCCCCGTCATGTTCGGAGCGGCGTACACTCACCTCGTCAGCGGTGTCCCTGGCGCCGGCTTGCCTGCTGTCCTCTTTCTCCTGCTACTGGTGGTGATTTGGGCGAAGAGGCCGGAAACGGTCTGAGAACTCGGGACTCGGGGATCGGGATTCGAGAACTCGCGAAACGGGAATCGGGAATCGGGACATGCGTCGAGAGCTTGGCGCTGCTGATCGGCTCGCACAGAAGGATTGGCGGTGCGCCGATTCCCGATTCCCGATTCCCGATTCTCGATTCCCGATTCCCGTTTCCCTTGACAGCCCTTTCGCGCGTTCACATTTTCGCGCGGCTTCTGGGAGCCAGGAACGAGGCTCCCGTCGCGCCAAGCGGTTGCAGGTTGGTCTTGCACGTCGCTCCCAGTTTATCCCCGCGGTATTTACTCTCACGGATCCCCATCTAAGGCGGACGCGTGTATAGGGAAATCTTTGTGCCTGTCGACAACTCTCAGCACTCCGATTGGGCTCTGGAGCGCGCGATTGAAGTCTGCCGACATTCCAATGGGCGGATCACTGGCAACCACGTCTACGCGGCTCGCCTTCACGACGTGAGATTCCGCCAGCTCGAGACCGGCCTGCCCGCTCAATTTCAAACTCCGGAAGAGATAAAGCGGCAACGGAAAGTCCACGACAAACTGATCGAGAAGGGGCTCCAGCTCATTGCCGACAGCTTTCTCGACCAGGCAGGAAAGCGTTGTGATGCCGCAGGCGTACCACTCACCCGGCAGTTGCTCGAAGGAATCAACTACGAGGAGATCGTCAAGGAAGTGAATCGCGGCGCAGGCCGCCTTCCTGGGTTGATCGGCTTCGATCCAAATCGTGCTGCGAGCTACGACGGTGGCGAGAAAACGCGCGGTGACGTACGCCTGGGCGACGACGGTCGAATTGTCGCCGAAGAGGAAGATGCAGCCGCAAGGCTTGTGGGTACCTCCGGGCGACAGTACGACCTTGTAGCGTTCGGCGCTCACGGACTTGGCAAGCAGCCTTTCAGCCAGCTCGGAGGTGTGGTAGCTCGGAGCTTGCGCGGAATCGAGAAGGATGTATTGATAGTTCGCAGCGATGCTCCGCTGGCGGGCGGCCGCTTCATGGTCTGTGTCGACGGCTCCTCTTATAGCTACCGCGCCATGCGCGTCGCACTCGAGCTCGCTCAGGCATTCGGAGGCTCGCTGTACGTCTGCAGCGCCTTCGACGTCGAGTATCACCATGTCGTCTTCAACAACATCAAGGATGTGCTGTCGGTGCAGGCCTCCAAGGTCTTCAAGTTCGAGGAACAGGAGGAGCTGCACAACAACATCATCGACAAGGGACTTCTCAAGCTCTGCCAGGCAAACCTGAAGCGGGCCGAGGTAATGGCGCAGGAATTCCCGGACGTTCCGGTCAAGACGCAGATTCTGGTAGGAAAGCCGTTTCAGGTAATCATGCAGTGGGCCGAGGAGGTGCAGCCGTCGCTGCTCATTGGCGCGCGGCATGGAGCGCATCGCATCGACGGTACGGAGCTGGGTTCGCAGGCCGAGAACCTGGTGCGCCAGATCTCGTGCAACCTGCTTCTCATCGGCACGGTGGGCATCAAGCCGGAAGACATTCCCTGGATCGAGGAAGACGGCATGGCGTCGCTTCCCTGGTCGCCCGACGCCGAGGTTCGAATACTCCGCGTGCCTCCATTCGCCCAGGGAATCGCGCGCAGAGCCGTTGAGGAGTTCACGACCGAGGGCGGTGGCGACATCGTCACCAACAAGTGGCTCGACGAGGCAATCCGGAAGCTGCTCCCCACGCATATGCAGCTCATCATGGGTATCGGCAGCGCGGAGGAGATTGCGCTGGCCGAGGTGAAGGCGGGCGAACAAATGAAGAAGACCAAGGTGATTGGTTCCGACGAGGATGCGGAGCCCGTTGAAGCACTCACGGAGGTCACCTGCCCCGTAACAGGGCGAACGAGTACGCGCGCCCGGATCGCCACGGATCCTATCGTGTGGACGCAGGAAGCATGGGCGCGGCTGCAGGCGGTTCCGCTGATCGCGCGACCTCTGGCGCGCAACACGGTCGAGCGCTTCGGCCGGAATCACGACATCTGGCGCATCACCACGCGCGTGATGGATGAGAACAAGCAGGCGATGATCGAGGCGGATGAATTCGATATGGACACGATGATGGTGATGTTCACGGAACTGCGCGCCAAGCAGATCCGTGCGGAGGCCGAGGGCAAGGACGCGTTGTCTCCAGAGATGCGGCGCTTCATCGAGGAGGCGAAGGCCTCGGGAATTACCCGCTGTCCGATTCGCGACATCGAAGAGCAGATGACCAAATGCCCCGTGGACTTCAAGACCACTACGCCGGCTGACGCGAAGGCGGCTGTCGAAAGGATGATGGCGACCCAGGCGGGTGATGACTGACGGCGACGTGATCCCTTCAACTGCTTCGTAATGCGTGCTGCGTGATTGATGATCCGTGCCTGGTAGCGGTGTGACGACCCTCGCTTCACTTTCGGAGGAGATCCCGACGGTCGAAACCGGTCTTCGCGAGTACGTCCCACACGTAGTCGCGTGGAACCTTACGCGCCGCTGCAATCTCGAGTGCGCGCACTGCTACATCTCCGCGGGTCCGTCGGAGTCTGCTGACGGAGAGATCACAACCGAAGAGTGCCTCCGGATCGCCCAGGAAATTCTGGAGCTCAACCCATCTCCGATGTTCATTCTATCGGGAGGGGAGCCGCTTCTCCGGGAGGATCTCACGAGCATCGCGGCTTTCGCGTCGAAACGCGGTGCCACGGTCGTCGTCGGCACCAACGGAACGCTGTTGACGAATGAACGTATTGCGGCGCTCAAGGTTGCTGGGGTCAGCGGTGTCGCCGTGAGCATCGACTCGCTCGACCAGCGTTATCACGACAACTTCCGGCATGGGCGCGGATCGCTCGAGGCTACCATGCAGGCTCTCGCGCGCCTGCGAGAGCACAAGCTGGACTTCATCATCCAGACGACCGCAACGAAGGGAAACAGGTCGGAGTTGGCGCGCCTCGTAGAGTGGGCGGCCGAGCAGGGCGCAGTTTCGTTCAATCTGTATTTTCTCGTCGCCACCGGTCGTGGCGCGAGACTTTCCGATCTCTCGCCAGCGGAATACGAGCTTCTCCTCGCCGAGTTGGTGACTCTGCAGCGGCAGTACCTGGGACGTATGATGGTGAGGTCCAAGTGCGCGCCGCATTTCATGCGTCACGTGCATCGGGCCGCCCCCGATTCCACGATACTCAATTACGAAACGCGCTGCCCGTGCGGCTCCCAGTATTGCCGCATCACTCCCGACGGAAAGCTTACGCCGTGCCCGTACACGCCGCTTCCCGCGGGCGACTTGCGCAAGCAGTCCTTCGCCGATGTGTGGAACAACTCGCCACTATTCCAGGAGCTGCGCTCGGACAGCCTGGGTGGGAAATGCGGACGATGCGAATACCGTCGCATCTGCGGTGGCTGTCGTGCTCGTGCCCTTGCGCTCGAGGGTGATATCATGGCCGCGGATCCATCTTGCGTTTATGAGCCGAGCGGTACCATCCCGGTAATCGAGCGATCGCGTCCGGTCACTTACGGCATGCAGGTCGAGCCTGGAATGCGCTGGTCACCGGATGCGGAAGCGCGCGTCAAGCGAATTCCGTCATTCGTCCGTGGCGTCGTCACCAGGCGGCTTGAAGATTACGCGCGTAAACAGGGACTTTCCGAGGTGACCGTCGGTCTCATGTCGGAAGTAAGAAAAGCCATGCCTATCGACTTCTCCAAGCGCAAACCATTTTTCCTCGGCGATGACTGAGCTTTCCCTACTCCTCCAGGCCGCAGCGGACACTGCCGGCGCGTACGGACGCTTCCCCGGCATAGGCGCACGTGGCGCGGTGTGGATCACCGCTCAGGTGCACTTGATGTTCGCGGCGTTCGTGCTTGGGGTGCCGATGTTCGCTGTCATCTGCGAGCTCATCGGCATCATCGGAAAGGACAAGAAGTACGACAAGCTCTCCAAGGAATTCACGCGCCTGCTGGTCTTCGCCTACAGTGCGACGGCGCTCTGGGGTGGGCTCCTCCTCTTTCTGCTGACGACGCTGTATCCGCGCTTCTGGTTCCACATGGCGCGGGTCTTCAGCCCCACCATGTGGCTGTACGCAGGACTTTTCTTCATCGAGTCATTTACGCTGTACCTGTACTATTACGGCTGGGATCGCTGGAACATGGGACGCGCGAAATGGGGACACTTCGCGCTCGGCGTGTTGCTCAACATCTGGGGCACGATCGTCATGTTCATCGCCAACAGCTGGCTGACGTACATGATGTCGCCGCCGGGCGGAATGACCGCGGAGACGCTTCCCGAGAGCGTCGGCGTCTGGAACGCGGTCGCGAACGCGACGTGGATGCCGATCAACATCCACCGACTGATCGCGAATGCGGTCTTCGGCGGATCCATCGTCGCGGCGTACGCTGGCTTCCGATTCCTCGCCGCCAAAACGGACGAGGAGCGCGCACACTACGACTGGATGGGGTACGTCGGAAATTTCATCGCCATCTCGACTTTCATCGTGCTCCCTTTCGCCGGCTATTGGCTCGGTCGTGAGATCTACGAATACAACCAGCAAATGGGCATCACGATGATGGGCGGCTTCATGAGCTGGCTCTGGATCGTGCAGGCGGTTCTCATCGGCGTTCTTTTTCTAGCGGCGAATTACTACCTCTGGACAGGCATGGCGCGCATCCCGGGCGCGGAGCGATTCATTCCGTATACCAAGTGGATGTTGTTGCTGCTCATAATTTGCTGGATCGTCTGGGCGACGC
>JACMME010000318.1 GCA_014379205.1 Gemmatimonadaceae bacterium | reverse complement strand
CTTTTGAGTGTTGACGGCAGCGTCTCGCCGTCGCCAACTGATTCAGGAGACCCCAGTGTCACACAACAAAAAGGGCTTTACTCTCATTGAACTTCTTATTGTCGTCGTGATCATCGGCATTCTCGCCGCGATTGCGATTCCGAAATTTGCAAATACGAAGGACAAGGCTTATGTAGCGCAGATGAAGTCGGACCTTCGTAACCTCGCGACCTATGAAGAGCAATACGCTGCCGACAACGGTGGCGCCTACTTCGGTGGAACCGCGACGATGGCTGCGCCTCTTCAGGGGTTCACGCCGTCGCAGAACGTCACGATTGTAGCGGTCGACTTTCCCGGACCGCCGCCTTCATGGAGCGCGACCGCTTCGCACTTGCAGTCCGCAAAAGCCTGCGATATGACCAACGGCGTAATTACCTGCGTGTAATTGGCCTGATCTCATAAATGGAAAAGGGAGCGTCCAAAGGCGCTCCCTTTTTCGTTCTCGCAATGACGGCAAACGAATTGCACCTACGGGGTCCGAGCGCAATTCAGCGGTACAGCCCGGGAGGCTTCAGGTGCGAACAACCTTGTTTTGTCTGACTTTGCTTTTGTCCGTTGCGGCCTGCGAAACCAGCACTGACCCATTCATCGGCTTCAGTGGGACTGGTGCACTCACCCAGGCCCAGGCGACGGGTGACTGGTCGTTCACGGTGCAACAGTCGGGTCCGCTCGCCTGTACAAGCGGATCGCTAGCTAACGGCCAGGTGTTGACCACGCACCTGGACGTGCTCTCGGCCGGTACGCTCGCTCCCGCGACCAGCTTCTGGCAGAATCTCTCGACAGCGCCCCAGCGTCCGCTGAGCGGGTCCGTCAATCTCGCCACCGGTGCTACGCTTCTCTTGATGACGTCCTCCGCGGGGTCCTCATCGGCCATGGAGCTGCGGGGAACGATGACAGCGACGGGGTCGTTCAGTGGAACGCTGACGGATCCCGAGGCAGGCTCATTTGAGGTGTTCAGCGCCTGCGCGTACACCACCACCGGCAACAAGACCGCTTGAGGGATCCAAAAGACATCGTCTATGTGAACGGCAGCTTTCTCCCGCGCGCGGAAGCTCGCGTCTCGGTGGAGGATCGCGGGTTCGTGTTCGGCGACGGCGTGTACGAAGTTCTGCGCGCCATCAATGGGAAGCTTTTCGCCACCCGATTTCACAATCAGCGTCTCGAGAGGAGCCTGGACGGCGTTCGAATCGCGCTCGAGGGCGATCATTCGCCGGCGCGCTTCGTCGAAATCGGCAAGCAGCTCCTGAAGGAGAACGACCTGCTCCAGGGCCAAGCAGCGCTGTACATGCAGGTGACACGCGGTGCCACGACCCGCGCGCACAACTTCCCGCCGCCGGACGTTGCTCCCACCGTCTACATCTCCGTCGCGCGCTTCGCGCCCTACGCCGATCTAGCCGAGAGCGGCGCGCCCGCCATCACTCAACCCGATCTGCGCTGGGGAAGGTGCGATCTCAAGACGCTCAACCTGCTGCCCAATGTTCTTGCATCCCACACGGCCAAAGAGCGGGGCGCGTTCGAAGCCATGCTGATTCGAGAGGGCGTCGTGACCGAAGGGACAAAGACGAATTTCTTCGGCGTCGTCGACGGATCTCTGCGCACACACCCGTGTGACAGTCACATCCTGCCCGGAATCACTCGCTCGGTG
>JACMME010000031.1 GCA_014379205.1 Gemmatimonadaceae bacterium | reverse complement strand
GGAAGACGATGGGGGCTCTCAACCTTGGAGCGAAGTACCACTACGGCGCCGAGGCCACCTACCTGGGGGAGGGCGACATCACCGACAATCCCGATGGCACGATCACGCTGAGCCCCCGCCGCAGCAAGACGGATCTGGTGTTGTGGCAGCTTGGTGTTTCGTTTGCGATCCCGCGGAACTCGAGGCGGTAGGCAATGCTGGCTCTCCTCGCCGCTGTCGTATTCGCGCAGACGTCCGCCACGATTCAGATCGGGAACGATAAACAGGACAGCGCAGCGAAGGCGAAGAGCGATTCGATCGCGTTCCGGAGGGATCAACGTCGCGATTCACTGCGCACCCGGTCGCGCGCGAGAGATTCAGTGAGGAAGGCAACTCGTCTTGCCAAGCGCCCGCCGATCACACCCCTCGTTCTCGCGTCCGCATTCAAGGACGCGCGAGCGAGAGACCTTCTGCTTCGCGCCCGCACGGCAAGGCTCAACCAGGATTCGACGCTGACTGGCTACGACGCCAGCTCCTACGAGCGCATGTCGGTCGGGATGGGATTCAAGAAGATAGGGCGCGATCGCCTTCTCATCCGGAGCGAGCGAGCCGCGCACGTAGTGTGGCAGCGCGACAAGGGTGCTATGATCGATGTGAAGGGCCAGCGAAGCGTCTTTCCAATGCTCGAGGGCGTTGGAACCGCAGACCTCAACTTCGGCACGGCAGGCGACATTCCGTACCATCCCGGACGTGAAACCCTCTGGATTGGCTCAGGGCTCGCAAAAGCGGATGTCAGCGAGAACGAGATAATCCATCCGCTCGCTGCGGGCGCTGAAGCGTACTACACCTATCAGTCGGGAGACTCCGTCAGCTTCCAGCTTCCCGGCGGACAGCGCCTCGAGCTGCGCGAGCTCCGCATTCGTCCGCGGCAGCCAAAGTGGAACGTCGCGGTAGGATCCCTCTGGTTCGATGCCGCGAGCGCGCAACTTGTGCGCGCGGTTTATCGGATGGCGCAGGAAATGGACATCATGGCTGTCGCCAAGGAGGCCAACGAAGAAGACCACGATCCCGAGGACGAGATTCCGGGCTGGGTGAAGCCCATGATCACGCCGATGAAGGCAATGGTCAGTGCAGTCACCGTCGAATACGGACTTCACGAAGGGCGCTTCTGGCTCCCGCGTTCACAAACCATCGAGGGCGATGCGCAGGTGAGCTTCATGCGCATCCCATTCAAGCTCGAGCAGCGCTACACCTACTCCAGCGTCAACGGAACCGACCCGATGCCCGACATCATGATCGCGGCGGAAGATACCGCGCGTGATTCGGTGTCGCGCGCGGCCCGGAGAGAGCGCCGGCGCGGTGAGTGCAAGACGGGAACGGAGCGCATCCGCAGGGAGAACAGGTCAGACGAAGGGCTCCGGATTCTGGTCCGGGTTCCATGCGACACCGTTGCGCTTGCCCGCTCGAGCGAGCTGCCGAAGTCGATCTATGACGATGGCGAAGCAGTGTTCGGAACCGCGGAGCGCGATGCCCTGATCTCCGAGGCTCTGACGCTTGGCGCTCAGCCCGAGTTCGCACCGCAGCGCCCAACCCTTTCGTACGGAGTTCCGTATACGCGATTCAATCGCATCGAGGGTTTTTCCACCGGCCTGGCCGCCGACCAGGTGCTGGGTGGAGGCTACAGCGCGCACGCACTGTTCCGACTCGGAGTCGCGGATCTCTC
>JACMME010000317.1 GCA_014379205.1 Gemmatimonadaceae bacterium | reverse complement strand
TCGTTCGGATACACGTTGAATCCAGACACCAGGATCATGTCCTTCTTCCGATCCTCGATGAACACGAGTCCGCGCTCATCGATGCGGCCGATGTCACCCGTCCGCAGCAGATCCTTTCCGATCATCACCTTCGCTGTCTCGTCCGGCCGATTCCAGTAACCCGCCATCACCTGCGGTCCGCGCACACAGATCTCGCCCACCGCATTGATGCCGAGCTCATTCCCGTCATCGTCTCGAATGCTGATCTCCGTCGACGGAATCGGAAACCCGATCGACCCATTGAAATCCTCACCGGGCAAATTGATGCACGCTGCGGGTGAGGTCTCCGTAAGTCCCCACGCCTGCGTGAGGATTTTGCCGGTTACTTCTTTCCACTTCTTCGCCACGGCTTCCTGCACGGCCATTCCACCGCCCAGTGTGATCGTCAAACTACTGAAGTCCACCTTGTCGAACCCTGGCGTATGCAGCAACGCATTGAACAACGTGTTCACGCCACTCAGATAAGAAAACTTGTATTTCTTCAGCTCGCTGACGAAAGCGGGGAAGTCACGCGGGTTCGTGATGAGAACGTTGCGCCAACCGACGATTACGAACAGCAGGCAGTTAGCCGTCAATGCGAAGATGTGATACAGCGGCAGCGCGGTGACGAGCGTCGCGGGATCGCGCGGAAAAACGGGGCCGATCCACTCCAGCGCCTGGAGGACGTTCGCAACCATGTTTCCGTGCGTGAGCATCGCGCCCTTCGCGACTCCGGTGGTGCCGCCGGTGTACTGCAGAAAAGCGATATCGTCATGATTGAGCTTCACGGCCGCGAGCCGCACGCCGGATCCTTCCTTCAACGCCTGCTTGAAACTCTTCGCGCCGGGGAGGCTGAAGGGCTTCACCTGTTTGCGCTTGTGGCGCACGACGAAGTCGACGATCTGCCCCTTTGGAAACCCGAGCATTTCGCCGACGCTGGAGACGACCACGTGCTTGATCGGCGTATGCGCGATCACTTCCTGCAGCACATGCGCGAAGTTCTCGAGGATCACGATCACGGTGGCGCCGGAATCGGTGAGCTGGTGTTCGAGTTCGCGCGCGGTGTACAGCGGGTTGGTGTTCACGACGGTGAAGCCGGCCCGCAGGGCGCCCAGGATGGCGATCGGGTACTGGAGGGTGTTGGGCATCATGATGGCGATGCGATCGCCCTTCTTGAGGCCGCAGGTGGTCTGCAGGAAAGTGCCAAACCGCGCCGACAGGACGTCGAGATCGCCGAAAGTCATGGCCTTGCCCATCTGCACGTACGCATCGCGCACGGAGTGCACGGCCAGCCCGCGTTCGATCAGCTCCTTGAGGGAGGCGTATTCGTTGAGATTGATCTCAGCGCGAACGCCGGGCGGATACGACTTGAGCCAATGCTTTTCCACGACATCCCCTCGACTTAGGAAGAGGGGAGGCTAGCCTTACGGTTTGCCCGGGGCAACTAGCAACGGCTTGAGCTTCGGCCAGAGGTTTTCGAGCATTTGAGGCTGGCCCGCGGAGTTCGGGTGGATCCCGTCGGTCTGCATGAGCTTGGGGTTAAGCGCCACCTTGTCGAGGAAGAACGGCACGAACGCCAGGGACTGCTTCTTCGCAAGCGTGGCAAACATGTCGCGAAACTCCTGACCATAACGTTGCCCGTAGTTAGGTGGAATCACCATGCCGACGAGTACGACCTGCGCTTTCGCCGCCAGCGACAACTCGACCGTCTTGCGCAGGTTCTCGCGACTGGCGGCGAGGGGCAGCCCGCGCAAACCGTCGTTGCCGCCGAGCTCGACGATCACGATCGCCGGTTTGTGAGCCTGGAGCGCGCGCGGCAACCTCGCGAGGCCGCCTTGCGTGGTTTCGCCGCTGACGCTGGCATTGACCACGCGGTAACCGTACCCTTCGGACGCAAGCCGCTTGGCAAGCAGACTTACCCAGCCCTCCTGAACCTTTACGCCATAACCGGCGCTCAGGCTGTCGCCGAGCACGATGATGGTGCGCTGGGGCTGCTCCGCCGTGGCTGTGCCGACGAATGCCAAAATCAACGCCAATTGAATGAAACGGATGAGCGTACTCAAAGCAGAAAGCCTCTCAAAAAAGGTTACCAGTCCCGAAGGGATG
>JACMME010000316.1 GCA_014379205.1 Gemmatimonadaceae bacterium | reverse complement strand
GACTTGGATCATGACCTTACTAGGCTCTCCGATTCCCGATCAGCGATTCCCGATTCCCGTTCTAGTCGGTTATAAGATTCGCTGGCGCAATCAGTCCGTGCTGCGCGTCGATCCAAGAGCGATGATAATTCTTGTCCTCGATCTTCGTCGCCGCCTTGGCGACCTTGAGCGGACGAAATGAGTCCATCATCACCGCAAGCTCGTTCGTGTACTTGGCCCCGATGCTTGCCTCCGCGCGCCCGGGATGCGGGCCGTGCGGGATGCCGTCCGGATGATGCGTGATGCTTCCGAACTCGATCCCCTTTCGGCTCATGAACTCCCCGGACGCGTAGAAGAGGACCTCGTCCGAATCGACGTTGCTGTGGTTATAGGGCGCCGGAACCGCGTTTTCGCCGAAGTCGTACGGGCGTGGACAGAAGGAGCAGACTACGAAGCCATCCCCCTGGAATGTCTGATGCACCGGGGGCGGCTGGTGTACGCGCCCGACGATCGGCTCGAAGTCGTGGATGCTGAATGCCCAGGGGTAGAAATAGCCATCCCAACCCACGACATCGAACGGGTGGTGATCCAGGATGAACTCGTTGAGCCCGTCGTACTGCTTCACGAGAATTCGGAAATCACCCATCTCGTCGTGCGTGTCGAGCTGCACCGGCCGTCGCATGTCACGTTCCGAGTACGGCGCTCCCTCGATGATTTGTCCAAAGTCGTTCCGGTATCTCTTCGGCCAGCGCACGTGCCCCCTGCTCTCCATTACCAGTAGCTTCGTCGGCGCGCTTATGTCCAGGCGATACCGGTGCATGATGCCACGGTGCACGATGAGGTAGTCCCCTTCACGGAATGGAAGGTCGCCGAAAATCGACTCGAGCACGCCCCCGCCACTGGCCACGTAAATCAACTCATCAGCCTGTGCGTTCCGGTAGAAGTGCACGTCCTGCTCGTCCGGCTCCACGTACAGCATGGCGATATCGCTATTGAACAGCAGCGGCGTCCGGTCGAGCGTCGGGCTGCCTCCCTTCTTAACCTCGGCGGTCTTGAAATGCCGATGCTTCAGAGTGTTGTCGTCGTCCGCCTCATACGTGATCTCACGCAGCCGCTTCGCTGACTTGATCGTGGTCGGCGGATGGATGTGATACAGGAGCGACGAGGTTCCGGTAAATCCTTCGTGCCCCATGAGCTGCTCCGCGTAAATCCCCCCGTCCGGCTTTCGGAACGCCATGTGACGCTTGCGGGGGATCTGACCGAGAGTGTGGTAGATGGGCATGGTGACGGAGGCTCGGAAATTAGTCAGAGGTTCGAAGCTGATCCATTACTGCGTACTGCGCACTGCGTGCGACACATACAAATGGGGCTCAAGCGCCCGATTGCACTGAAGTTACGCAGTACGCAGTACGCAGTACGCAGTACGAAGTTCTCGCAGTTCGCAGTTCGCAGTTCTTCATAGATTCCCCCTCAAATCCTGCTCTCGCTCGATCGCCTCGAAAAGAGCCTTGAAGTTTCCCTTGCCGAAGCTTCTGGCGCCTTTGCGCTGGATGATCTCGTAAAACAGGGTCGGGCGGTCCTCCACGGGCTTCGTAAAGATTTGCAGCAGGTAACCCTCGTCGTCGCGGTCAACGAGAATTCCGAGCTCCTTGAGCGGCGCAAGGTCTTCGTCGATGTGTCCGACGCGGTCCAGGAGGGTGTCGTAATAGGTCGTGGGAACGCGGAGGAACTCGACACCGCGGTCGCGCAGTGCGCTTACGGTGGTCACGATGTCGTTAGTGGTGATTGCGATGTGCTGAACGCCGGGACCGCCGTAGAACTCCAGATACTCGTCGATCTGAGACTTCTTCTTTCCGCTCGCCGGTTCGTTGATCGGGAACTTGATACGCTCGTTTCCGTTGGAGACCACCTTGGACATGAGCGACGAGTACTCCGTGGAAATGTCGCTGTCATCGAAGGAGATGAGATTCTTGAATCCCATTACTTCCTCGTAAAACTGGCACCACTTGTTCATCGCTCCCAGCTCGACGTTCCCAACGCAGTGATCCACGAACTGAAGTCCGATCGGTTGGGGCGCGAACGCACTCTTCACCACCTGAAACCCCGGCATAAAGACACCGCGATAGTTGCGGCGCTCGACAAGTGAGTGGATGGTGTCCCCATAAGTACGGAACGCCGCGATCACGATCTCGCCGTTATCGTCACGCAACACTTCGGGCTGTCGAACAGGCTTTGCGCCCCGCTCTACCGCCAGCCGGAACGCCTCGGCCGCGTCATCCACCCAGAGCGCGATGTCTCGCACGCCGTCACCATGTTTCGCGATGTGATCGGCGATCTCTCCGCCGGCCCGAATGGGCGTGGTCAACACGATGCGGACCTTGTTCTGCTGGAGCAGGTAACTGGCCCGGTCGCGCGTACCCGTTTCAGGCCCACGGTACGCAACAAGCTCGTACCCGAATGCCGAGCGGTAGAAGTGCGACGCCTGCTTGGCATTGCCGACGTAGAACTCGATGAAGTCCGTCCCGTTGATCGGGAAGGTGTCGTGAGCGACCGTAGGGTCATGCGCGGTCGCGATTGTGGTGGCCATGGGGAACTCCGTGGTAAGACCTAAGTTGCAACCAAAGACTGCGGATTACGGATTGCGGACCAGAGTTTACAAGTCCTGCTTCGAATCTCTTTTCGCGTAGTTAATCCGCAATCCGCAATCCGCAATCTCACTTTTCGTCAATCGGTCTTTCAGTCCAGACCTCTCTTCGCCTCCAAAAAGCTCCTCACATCCGCCTCACTCAGCGCCGGCTCGCCTGGAGCGACGTTGTCGAGCTTCCCATGTCGCATCCAGCGCTCCAGTTCGCCGACCAGCTCGAATAAATGCTCGAAGCCGTTCACGACGAAAAGCAACGGTTGGAAGCGGTCGATCTCGAAGCCCTGGTTGATCACCCACTCAAGCTGGATGGGATAGCGCTGAACTTCGGGTGAATCGACGCTGTGAGCCAACTCGCCATATGAGCTGAGAAGCCCGCTTCCGTACGCCTTGATTCCACGCCCCTCAGGTCCGTGCATCAGACCAAATTCCACAGTGAACCAGAAAAACCGCGCCATTGCAGTGATAATGCTGGTCGCCCGACGGGCCGCTTCTTCACTGTCGTGCGCTTCCGCGACGTGTTCCGCTGCCGTGTGCGCGCAATCGCCAAACCGGACAAGTGCATCGGCGAACGCCGCATCTGTATGCATCGGGACGTGCCCGGCGATATCGTGGAAGATATCCGGTTCAGGCAGATAATCGAGCGTCGCGCCGTCTCGAATAGTGATCGTGGTGGGGAACTCGCGCTTTCGCAGGCTGTCGAAGAAAAGGAAAGCCGGCACGTACCCGCTCACCGGTTTGGCGCGAAAGCCCGTGCGCGGCTCCATGAACCGATTCACTTCCTCGAGCCGTGGTACGCGATCGGGATTGAGTTGAAGCGTATCGAGTCCCTGGAGAAAGCGTGGGTTCGCATATCGCGCCCAACGATCCTGCATGCGCGTATAGAGCCGGCGCCAGGCATCGTGGTTGGCGTCGCTGTACTGCTCGTAAGGCTGATGTATGTAGAGCTGGCCGTCCTGCTGGGCCTGTTCTATAAAAGGTGCCCGGGTGGTGGTTAATCCGGGCGGCGCAATGATCGTGCTGCTCAAGTAAAGCTCCTGTTCGAACGACTGTTCAAACCTAACTAGTTGTCCGAGGGTTCGGGGAGCCAAGAAGGAGGGAAAGAAAGCGCGGAAGGAGTAAATCGAGGTTCCTCGTGCATGGTGTCCATCATCTTCGCTATTGCGGTGCTCAAGTCGCCTACGCTCGCTTGCTACTCTTCCAGCTCCTTGAGCCCCTGAAACAGCGCTAGCGACTCCGGATTCGCCAAGGCGTCCCGATTCTTTACTGGCCGCCCGTGAACCACATCACGCACGGCCAGCTCGGTGATCTTGTTGCTGATAGTGCGCGGAATGTCCGCCACCTGGACGATCTTCTTGGGCACGTGGTGTGGGCTGGTGTTGCTGCGTATCTGATGGCGAATACGATCGCGTAGTGGTTCGTCGAGCGTCAGCCCTTCGCGCAGTCGTAGAAAGAGGACAATTCGTACATCGCGCTCGTTATTCGATGGAATCTCCTGCCCTATGACGAGACTTTCGATGACTTCCGGCAGCTGCTCTACCTGACGGTATATCTCGGCGGTCCCGATTCGCACGCCCCCGGGATTCAGCGTCGCGTCGCTGCGGCCGTAAACTATGACTCCGTCGTGATCCGTGAGCTCTGCCCAGTCACCATGCCGCCAGGCCCCTGGATAATGATTGAAGTATGCTGACCGGTAGTTTTCGCCAGTCGGGTCGGCCCAGAACGCGATGGGCATGCTGGGGAACGGCATTGTGCAAACAAGCTCGCCGGCCTGTCCGCGCACCGGATTTCCGGCCTCGTCCCAGATTTCAACGGCCATTCCGAGCGAACGTCGCTGAATCTCGCCGCGCCACACCGGCCCCGTCGGGTCCCCCGCGGCGAAGCACGAGATTATGTCGGTACCCCCTGTAATGCTGCTTAGATGGACGTCGCTCTTGATGTCCCGGTAAACGTAGTCATAACTGTTCGGCGAAAGCGGGCTACCAGTTGAGAGTATGGTGCGGAGCGAGCCAAGGTCGTTAGTCCGTCCCGGTGCGAGCCCTTCCTTCTCGCAAAGAGCGAGATACTTGGCGCTGGTTCCAAAGACGGTCAAGCGTTCTGCTTCCGCCATATTCCAGAGAGCGTTCCTGTCTGGCGCGAGCGGAGCGCCATCGTACAGCACCATTGTCGCGCCCACCGCGAGACTGGAGACGAGCCAGTTCCACATCATCCAGCCACATGTCGTGAAGTAAAAGATCCGGTCGTCGCGCCTGAGATCGGTGTGCAGAACATGCTCTTTCAAGTGCTGCAGAAGAGTCCCTCCCGCGGAGTGCACCATGCACTTCGGCAAGCCCGTAGTTCCGGAGGAATACATTATGTACAGAGGGTGGTCGAATGGCAGCAGAACAACGGGGAGTGGGGGTTGGGGGTTGGGGAGTGCACGTGTCGCGTTCCCCTCGCCAGACCCAATGAAATCGGAAAAGAGTGACCAACTGGTTCCCGAAGCCGGTTTCCCGGTCACTGATTCCGATTCGCCGCTCTCGCTCGTCGGCTCAGCAATCACCGCACTCCCCAACACCGACGCTCCACTGCGAGGTCCCCGTTCCGCACCCCCCAACACCCAATCCCCATTCTCGGTTCCACCGTCTCCACTCCCTAACCCCCACCCGCCACTCCCCATATACCCCACCACAACGACCCGCTCGATTCCCGGGATCTGCTTCACGATTTCACGCACGCGGGCCAGGCAGTCGATCTTCTTTCCCGCGTATTGGTAAGCATCCGCGCAAAAGAGAACTCGTGGCTCGATCTGCCCGAACCGGTCGACGACACCTTGCGTCCCGAAGTCCGGCGAGCAGGATGACCAAACACCGCCCAAGCTCGTCGTAGCCAGCATAGCGATGACGGACTCCGGGATGTTCGGCATGAAGCCCGCGACGCGATCGCCTGGCCGAATCCCGTGGGAGCGCAGAGCCTCGGCGGTGCGTGCAACCACTGATTGCAGCTCCGCGTAGGTGAG
>JACMME010000315.1 GCA_014379205.1 Gemmatimonadaceae bacterium | reverse complement strand
AGTGCGGACCGTACTGGATCGAATGGGAGACGCCGGCGCGCGATACTCTCGATGCGGTCGGGGCGAAGGCTGTCCGCGCTGATGTTGACACGGTCCAGACCGGCCTGGCGAAGGCTGCCGGCCATTTCGGGTAGACGGACTCCGTTTGTGGATAGAGCTATGTCCTCTATTCCGTTCACACCGCGAAGCATTGCGATAAGTCGCGCCAGATCCGGCCGAATCGTGGGCTCGCCGCCCGTAATTCTGAGTCGGCGCAGTCCCAATGGCGCAAGCTGTGCGACGATTTCGGTGATTTCCTCGTACGTCAGAATGTCGCTTTTGGGGAGCCACTCGAGTCCTTCCAGCGGCATACAGTAGAGACACCGAAAATTGCAGCGGTCAGTAACCGAGATACGCAGATACTCGATGCTCCGGCCAAACTGATCCCTGAGAGTGCTCATGTGAGAGCAGCCTCCCCTGAATTCGTCGGATCGACCCACTGTCGCGTCCCGTCGAGATACTCTTCGCGCTTCCAGACCGGAACGCGCTTCTTGAGCGCCTCGATGATGTAGCGCGAGGCTTCATACGCCTGGGCGCGGTGTGGGTGCGCGACCGCGATTACCACGCTCGCCTCTCCGATTGCGAGCCTCCCCACCCTGTGCTCCACGACGATGTCAACCGTGTCGAAGTGGTCGGCCGCTTCGGAGATGATTTTTGCCATCTCATTCTCCGCCATCGCGGCGTACGCCGTGTATTCTATTCCGGACACATCTCGCCCGTCGTTGGAGTCGCGCACGGCGCCGACGAAGAGAACCGAGGCACCGTTTCTAGACGCAGCGACCTCGGCGAGGAGCGCAGCGGCGTCGATAGCCCGCGTTGTGATCGCGCTACGCACGGCAGTCAGCCACCGGCGACGGGAGGTATGACCGCAAGCTCGTCTCCAGCCGCGAGTACGTGATCCGGGCGACGGTATATGAGGTTAACCGCCACCATGGGCGCAGGCGGAACGCGATCGCCCCCCGGCATCGCTCGCAGTCGAGCGAGCGCGTCACCCACCGAATCCCCCGGAGACAGCGCAAGCTCGACGCTGGGGGTGCCCAGGGCCTCGGCGTACGAAGCGAAAAGAAGCGCGGTGACAGTCATGCTTGAACACTGGCTGACCACCGGGCGCCACGCAAGTCGCCAACCATCGGAAAGACGCCCTACCGCCTCACACTTGGGCAACGCGCCTCATCCGCCATTGCCCGCTGCGTCGTTGCCCCGGCGAGTAGCCGCAGCCTTGATCGCTTTGTCGGATGGGGGATTAGTGCTAAATAGTAATGCATCGCCTTCATGACTGATTTCGGAAGAACATTGCGCTCCAGTGGTTCAGTTCTCATTGCGACTCTTGCGATCGCGGCGTTATGCGGCGTGGCCATCACTCTACTCGTGGGTTATTCACTTGGCAGGCCGGTTCGTGCACGCATAGGTCCGCCGCCGCGTCAGTTTCCAGCGGAAGACGTAGGGTTTCAGAGTCCATCGGGCGCAGCGCTGCGAGGATGGTTTGCTGGTGGCCCAGCCGGAGGTGGCGCTGTGCTCCTGCTACACGGTGTAAGGGGCAACCGGCTTCAAATGCTGAATCGGGCGAGGTTTCTCTACGCTGCAGGCTATTCCGTGCTGCTCGTGGATTTCGGCGCGCATGGTGAGAGCACGGGAGAGCGTATAACGTTCGGATCGCGGGAGGCGCTCGACGCTACCGCAGCACTCGAGTGGCTGCGCCGCCGCCTTCCGGCAGAGGCTGTGGGCGCGATTGGAATTTCGATGGGAGGCGCGGCAGCACTTCTGGGCCGGAATCCGCTGAAGGCCGACGCCCTGGTTCTGGAATCGGTCTACCCGACGATCGATGCAGCCATTGATGGGCGTCTGCGCTCCCGGTTCGGTGCGATGGGGCCGCGGCTCGCGCCATTCCTGACGCTCCAACTTCCGCTATGGCTTGGATTTGAGAGGAAAGTTCTCCGGCCACTCGATCGCGTCGCAGACGTCAAGGTGCCTTTGCTGATCATCTCGGGAACAGCGGACACGTACACCACGATCGCCGAGACAAACCTGCTTTACGCCAGGGCGCAGCAGCCTAAAGAGTTCTGGGCCGTTGAGGGAGCGGTGCATGAGGACATGCACGCCTACAGTCCCGCCGAATATGAGATGCGACTGCTGGCTTTCTTTGGGCGTCACCTGAGAAACAGGAGCACCCCCTAGTCACCCAAGGCGTTTCAGCAGACGTCGATACGTAGGTATGGCTCAGGCAGCGCTGGGTTCGTCGGACAGCTCCGAAACATCAACGTTCGCCACCAGTGCACGAAGCTCCTTGGAGGGCTTGAAGACCGGCACTGGCCGGGCGGAAACCTCTACCGGCGTTCCTGTACGCGGGTTGCGCGCCATTCGTGTCCGGCGCTGCCGGATCTTGAATGTCCCAAAACCCCGGACTTCAATGTTCTTCTGCTCTTTGAGCGCATCCTTTATAGCGTCGAGAAATGCATCCACGACTCGGGCGCAGTCTTTCTTCGAGATCATCGGGCCCGCCGTCTCGGAAATCTGCGCCGTAACGTGCTCCACCAGATCGGCCTTGGTCATTCGAAACCTCGATTGGTCACAACGGATACTTGGCTGCCTACAAGTCGAACATAGGCCGTTACTTATTGTGTGTCAAGAGTTTGGCTCGCCATTAACCCCTGCCCTGTCACCGCTCGCATGAACTCCTGAAAGAGCGGACGAGCGTCGTGCGGCCCTGGCGCAGCTTCCGGATGATACTGCACCGCGAAGATTGGCAACTCCCTGTGCCGCATTCCTTCTATTGTCCCGTCGTTCAGATTGATGTGTGTGACTTGCAACGCCGGCGCGCCCGGAATGGACCGCTCATTGCCGCTGACTGCGAATCCGTGATTCTGGGACGTGATAAGAACGCGTCCCGTCTCCATTTCCCGTACCGGATGATTTCCGCCCCGGTGGCCGTACGCCATTTTCTCTGTGGATGCCCCATACGACAGGCCGATGAGCTGATGGCCAAGGCAAATCCCCAGCATGGGAATGTTCGACTCTGCCAGAGCGCGAATGATGTCCGGTGCATACGCCACGGCCGCTGGATCGCCGGGTCCGTTGGACAGGAAAACGCCATCGGGTCGCAGTTCGAGCGCCGCCTCTGCCGAAGTTTGCGCGGGCACTACGGTGATGCGGCAACTCGCTTCGGCAAACAAACGCAGGATGTTCCGCTTGATCCCGTAATCGTATGCGACAATATGATGTTGCGCCGCCGGGTCTCCCCACTGGTAGGGTTCCCGGACTGAAACGCGCGACGCGAGGTCCAAACCTTCCATCGAAGGGCAGGCTGCCAGCACGCCAGTGACTTCATCGGAAGGGTTTTTCCCAGCGGAAACAACTCCGCGCATCACTCCTGCCGACCTGAGGTGCCGAGTGAGGCGACGAGTGTCAACCTCATCCAAGACAGGCACTTTGTCTTTCGAGAGCCAGCTTGCCAAGTCTCCCGTCGCTCTCCAATTCGAGAACTGCTGCGACAGCTCTCGCATCACCACTCCCGCAACCTGCGGTCGTCCCGATTCCGGATCCTCGCTGTTGATTCCGTAATTGCCGATCATCGGTGACGTCATGACGACAATCTGACCCCGGTAGGACGGGTCGGTGAAGACTTCCTGGTAGCCCGTCATGTTGGTAGTAAACACTACCTCAGCCACTACAGGATCTGTCTCGTGAACCAGTCGCCCACGAAAAAGGGTTCCGTCCTCAAGGAGGAGGAACCCGGGACGGTGACTGCTATTGAGCACTTACCTAACCGAGTCGGGAATTGGAGGTCTTCGATCGCTCACTTTTCCAACCGTCACGGCTGCTTGGTTGGTGGAGGGGCTGGAGTGGGGGTTGTTTTGGACGGAACTGCTTCGAGAGGAACAGCTGGATTCGCCTGACTGGGCGCCGGTGCGGTCTGAGCCGGACGCTGGAATGTTCCGTCGAGCACGGATGTCGGCGTCGACGCCCTTGTTGACATTATTGATAGAACCAAACCCAGGAACAGGAAGACTCCTCCCGACCACCAACTCGTACGGGTCAGCAGATTGGCCGCCTGCCGCGTCCCGACAAATGCATCCGCTGAGGACGCAGCGCCTCCAAATGATGCCGCAAGCCCGCCGCCCTTCCCCGCCTGAAGAAGTACGGATCCAATAAGAATGATGCTATCGAGAATGAGCAGAAAAATGAGGGCGGTATACATGTCGTGTTTGCGAGGAATAGTCTATAGTCCCAATAACTTAGACCACCTTCTGAACGGGGTCAAGTGCGAACGATGGTCGCCCATGCTTCGGGCTCGAGACTGGCACCACCAACGAGCAGTCCGCCAACGTTAGCCGCGTTAATAAGTGCGGCAGCATTGCCTGCGTTCGCGCTGCCGCCGTACAGGATCGGGGTGTCCTTTGTGCGTTCCCCAGCCAGAGCGGCCAGTTCGCGCCGAATTACCGCGTGCACCGCGGAGGCGTCTTCGGGCTGCGCGGTCTTTCCGGTTCCGATTGCCCACACAGGTTCATAGGCGATGATCATTGATCCGATAGTTGCGGGGTCGAGCGACGCTGTACCTGCGCGGAGCTGGCGAAGTACGACAGCGTCGGTCTCCCCCCGTTCACGCTCCTCGAGCTTTTCGCCGACGCACAGGACTGGGGTCATGCCGGCTCTGTTGGCGGCAGCGCACTTTTTCTGCGTTTCTTCGTCCTTTTCCCCAAAAACGTGCCTGCGCTCGGAATGACCCACCAGAACGAAAGCTGCCCCGGCCTCCCTCGACATCTCCGCGGACTGTTCGCCTGTGAAAGCGCCCTTGAGTTCCCAGTGAATGTTTTGAACGCCAAGCAGGATATCCTGACGCTCCTTGATCGCATCGGATACCGCGGCTAGGGTGAGCGCCGGAGGGAAGAAGACTACTGTACGATCCGGACGCCGCGCGTACTGCATCAGGAAAGTGCGCATGAACGTCTTTGCGTCCCTGGACGTGTGATTCATCTTCCAGTTGGCGGCAAAGACAGGCTTTCGAATCATTCTGACCTGCCCTCGAGGGCGGCAACGCCTGGCAGTTCCTTCCCCTCGAGAAATTCGAGCGATGCTCCACCGCCAGTGGACACGTGGCTCATTCTGGATTCCAGTCCGAGCTGCGCGACCGCGGCAGCAGAGTCTCCGCCACCGACAATCGTGATGGCGCCTGTATCGGTAGCGTTAGCCATCGCCTCCGCTACCGCTCTGGTTGCCTGATCGAATGGCGGCGTCTCGAAGACCCCCATTGGACCGTTCCAGATCACGGTCTTCGCGGTTGCTATCTGACCACTAAACAGTTCGGACGATTTCCGGCCGATGTCGAACATGGCTTGATCATCGGTAATTTCTTCGCGCGCAACATTTTTCGCAGCCATCGGGTCATTCAGCGATGACGCAACGACGGCGTCGATCGGCAGAACAAGCTTGTCACCCGCGCGCGCGAGCAGATCGGCGGCCATTTCGACGCGGTCTTCCTCGACCAGTGACTTTCCGGTGTTCAGGCCCATCGCCCGAAAAAATGTGCATGCCATTGCTCCGCCGATGAGCAGGCGGTCCACTCCGGGAAGGAGCTGTTCAATGACGTCGATCTTGCCTGATATTTTTGCTCCTCCGAGTATGGATATAAAGGGGCGTTTTGGAGATGCGAGCGCCGCGCCAAGATATTCGAGCTCCTTTTCCATCAGGAGCCCCGCGACGGCCGGTCGCAGGTGCCGAGCGATTCCTTCGGTAGACGCGTGCGCACGGTGCGCCGCTCCAAAGGCATCGTTGACGAACACATCGCCGAGACAGGCGAGGGCGCGCGAGAGCCGTTCATCGTTGGTTTCTTCGCCTCCGAGAAATCGCGTATTCTCGAGGACGAGAATCTCGCCGGCGGCGAGCTCCTTCGCCGCCCGGCTTGCTTCGTCGCTGTCCGTCGTCTCAACGAAGTCTACGCGCGTTTTCGTCAGAGTCGCGAGGTGTCGGGCAACAGGCTCGAGCGAGTATTTGGGATTCGGCTTGCCTTTTGGACGCCCGAGGTGAGAAAGCAGAATTACACACGCACCTCGCTCGAGCAGGTACTCGATGGTTGGCAGTGCGGCGCGAATGCGCGTATCATCGCCGACCTGCATGGACTCGTTCATGGGAACGTTGAAATCAACGCGCACCAAAGCACGCTTTCCGCGCAGCTGTGCGTCGGTGAGGTCGCGGACAGTCTTCTTGTTCATTCAGGAATCGGCCGATACGGAGTAAAAACGAACTGCGAATTGCGAAGAAAACTAACGCTGGATGTCAGCCGTACCGGTGTCGCGATTTTTTCTATAGCGCCAGAAAGCCCATATCCCGACCCCTACACCCGCGGCAATCAACCACATTCCCGCGCGCGACAGGTAGTAGTAGCGCATCCATTGGTCGAATGCCTTTTCGCCTGGACGCACAACGATACTTCCCTCCAGAGATAGAGCGTCCATCCCGCGATACGCGTACAGGTAAAGCGCCGCCCCGGCGGCCAGGAATGCTATGACCGCGGAATCGCGAATCCTGTCAGCGCGAGTGACACTTCGCTTCACAGGCGCACGCCAACGAAGTGCAGTAGATCCACGCACCGCGAGGAATAACCCCACTCGTTGTCGTACCAGCCACATACCTTCACTAGCGTTCCGTCGATGACGTTCGTGCTCCTCGCGTCCAGAATGCACGAGAAGGGGTTACCGATGTAGTCCGAAGAAACGAGCTCGACCTCACTGTAATCGACGATGCCTTTCAGTGGTCCTTCCGAGGCGGCCTTCCGGAACGCCGCGTTCACTTCATCGATCGTCGTGGGACGGTCCACCTCTACCACGAGGTCCGTGAAAGAGACATCAGGTGTTGGAACGCGAACGGAGATCCCATCGATCTTGCCCTTGATTTCCGGAATGACCAGCGACGTAGCCTTGGCGGCACCCGTGGTAGTCGGGATCATGGACACGGCTGCAGCGCGCGCGCGCCGGAGGTCCTTGTGCGGAAGGTCGAGGATCTGCTGGTCGTTCGTATAACTGTGGATGGTCGTCATTGAGCCGTGCCGAAAGCCGAACGCATCGCGAATTACCTTTACCATCGGCACCAGACAGTTGGTTGTGCACGACGCGTTGGAAATGATGTTGTGTTTTGCCGTATCGTACTTCTCATGGTTCACGCCCATGACGATCGTGATGTCTTCCCCTTTCGCGGGCGCCGAGATAATGACTTTTTTCGCGCCCCCAGCTATGTGCTTGGCAGCGTCTTCCCCTGTCGTGAACCGGCCTGTGGACTCGAGCACGATGTCCACTTCCAGATCCGCCCAGGGCAACTTGGCCGGATCCTTCTCTGACAGAACCTTGAGCTCGTCGCCGTCAATGGTTATCGAGCTTTCATTGGCGGCTACGTCTCCCCTGTAAGTGCGGTGCACCGAGTCGTACTTGAAGAGATGGGCCAACGTTTTCGTATCAGTGAGATCGTTCACCGCGACAAAGTCCATATTGCGGCCCTGCTCCTTGGCCGCGCGGATGACCTGCCGCCCGATTCGTCCAAAGCCATTAATGCCTACGCGGATCGCCATGACGGATGTTGCTCCGGTGTGATTATTCGGGATCGCCGAGCGCGGGGGCGCGGCCGAAAGTTACGAGACTAATAATACGCGCGCCGCCATCGAGTAGGGCCGAGGCGCACTCCACGGCGGTCGCGCCGGTGGTGACAACGTCGTCCACCAGAATGACATGCGCGCCAACCAGAGCACTCCGCGTATGCGGAGGCACGGCAAACGCGCCGGAAACGTTGCGTCGCCTTCCCTCGGGTGTCAACCGCGTTTGCGTAGCCGTCGCGCGTGCGCGCACCAACACCTCAGGCCATTCCGGTACGCGCCATCTCCGTGCGATTGCGCGCGCCAGCAACCCACTCTGATTGAAGCCGCGCTCCCGCTGCCGAACGACCGCCAGGGGAATGGGTACAACTGCTGCCCGCTCATTTACTACGTCGGAGGGCCAGTCCAAACGTGCCATGCGCTCGCCCATTGCATCCGCCATCTTGGGCCAGCCACCGTACTTGAGAGCGTACACGATTCGGCCCGCTGTGCCGCCGGGAAGCCAGCATACGGATCGCACGGCGCGGACATATGGCGGCCACATCTCGCACCAGCGGCAAACTTCGGAACGCTTCGGGTGCCCGCAACGGTCGCACCGAGGATGAGGCAGGTACCTTACGCGGGCCCAGCAGCGCCCGCATGCGGGTCCTGCGTCTCGAGTATCGAGCAATCCGTCACACGAGACGCAAGCGCGCGGGAGAAGGGCGTCGAGCAGAAACGAGCCTGCTTTTCGAAGCCGATCGGCTGCCGGCGAAAGTCCTGCTCTGTTAACGATGACCGTACGCCGCTGGCAATCGTGACACAGATTCCCGCATGACGTCGCGCGGAGCCGGCATCCCAAACCACCGTTCGAATGCCAGAGCTCCCTGCTCGACGAGCATTAAAAGTCCGTCGCTCGCCACAAGTCCCCTCTCGCGTGCTGCGCGCACCCACGCAGTCTCGCCGGTGCGGTACACGAGATCGAGCACCACAGCCGACGGTTGCAAGGCGCTAATGGGAACGGGATGATCGCTGTTCAGCAAACCAATGCTCGTCGCGTTCACAATGACCGAGGCTGCGCGCGCGGCGTCTTCCGCCGAGCTCGCTACGCTCGTGGCGATACTGAAGCGTGATGCCAAAGTCTCGGCGCGTTCGCGCGATCGATTCCAGAGCTGGACTGTGCAATCCTCCCAGCGCTCCAACGCTGTTAGAACCGCCGCGGCGGCACCGCCTGACCCCAGAACCGCAACGCGCGCACCGCGCGGAATCTCCCCCATCACTTCGCGCGCCAGTGCATTGAACCCCCCAACATCGGTGCAGTCTCCCGAGAGGATGCCATCGTCGTCAACCCAGAAGGTATTCACGGCCGCTGCCCGGCGTGCGTCAGCAGTCAGCCGCTTGCATAGGAGCGCCATGCGCTCCTTGTATGGAATGGTGACGTTTCCCGCCGCATGTTCGGCGACGAGACTGTTGATCGTGGCCTCGAACGCGTCCGGGCGAACATCGAGCGCTTCGTATGGCACGAACAATTTCCTGAATCGAAGCGCGGCGTTCTGGAATGTGGGTGACAGGGAATGCTCGACGGGATGGCCAAGCAGTACGAGCCGGCCCGGTGGGTTCACGATCCGCCAGTTGCGTTCTCGGCGGCGAGGCGATCGATGATGCGGCGAATCTCGCGATCCAGCTCATCGAAAGTTTCCCGGTACACGCTCAGATCACCATCGAATGGATCGTTCACCGAGTTGCTCTCCGCTCCGCGCGACGCGTAATCGCTGAGGAGGAATGCCCGATCACCAGAGCCAAATGCTCTCACGCGTTCCAAATGCTGCGGACCCATTGTCAGAATGAGATCATACGATGCAGCCAGCTCGGGCGTCAGCATGCGCGAGCGGTGACCGGTGAGATCAATCTCCTGCTCCAGGGCGACGAGGAGCGCCCCGTCCGAAGCGGGTGCACCATCCCAGGCGGCGGTTCCAGCGCTTCCAACTTCGATATCGCTCACTTTGCGTTCGGCAAGCATCCCCCGCGCGATGGCTTCAGCCATGGCGCTGCGACAAGTATTGCCGGTACAGACAAATAGTACTCGCATCGATTCTACGCGTCTCCAATCAGATCGGGCACGGACTCGCGCAGTGTCTCCGCCGAAATAGCACCGGGCCGGATGACCCGCGGGCGCGTCCCAGTACAATCTACGACGGTCGAGGCCGCGGATGGCTCCAGCCGTCCACCATCGAGAACACGAAGTAGCCCTCCGCCGATGGCGTGACCCCATTGCTCCACGATCTCCCCGACGGACATCGCGGGCGCAACCCCCGGGCGATTGGCGCTGGTGGATGTGAGGGGCTCTCCGTAAGCGAGAAGCAGGCGGCTCAATGCTCGATGTGGTGTCCATCTGACGGCAACGCCGCCCTCTGGTCCCCTAAGACGCTCGGAGATGCGGCGTTCACCACCCGGAAGGACGAGTGTCAACGGACCGGGCCAGTGGCGTGCGGCGAGGTGCGCAGCGTAACCCGACAATCTTAGATCCAGCCGGCCAACCATCTCGGATGCAGCCACAAGCAGAAGGAATGGCTTTCCCGGAGGCCTCCCCTTGAGCGCAATCAGCGCCTCGACCGAGTCGTGGTCGACGGCACCACCAAAACCGTACAGCGTCTCCGTAGGATAGGCGAGCACGCCTTTGGCATTAAGGTGCGCGATGGTGCCGCTGATCGCCGCCTCGACCTCGGCCGATGACCAGAAGGGCACAGTTGGGTTTGCCGCGCTCATTTGCTCAAAGCGTACAGCGCCTCGGCACGCATGAAATCGCCTTCCTCCGTAATCTTGAAAGCGCGCTCGCTGCCGCGCACGATCACTACGGGAAACCCAAGCCGCTCACAAAGGGATGCATCGTCTGTCGCGGAAATCCTGTCAGCATTAGCGCTCGCGTACGCCTGCTCCAACATGTGTCGTGGGAATCCCTGCGGGGTCTGCGCTCGCCAAAGCCCCGCGCGATCCACAGTTCGTACGATGTGCCCATCCTCGGCGGCTTCCTTCAGAGTATCCGTTACTGGAAGACCGGCAATGGCTCCGTGCCCGCGACGCGCTTCCGCAATTACACGATCGATAGTGTCGGCATCGACAAGGGGGCGCGCGGCATCGTGCACGAGGACGATTCGCACCTCATCGGGAAGGTCATCCAGACCGTTGACGACGGATTCCCCGCGTGATCTGCCGCCTACCGAGGTCAGGAGACGATCCAGGTCACACTGGAAGAGCCATGGAGGCGGATCGCCGGCGTACCTCCTCGGCAACACACAAACCACCATCGCGACATCGGTGCGGCGCTGAAACTCCTGCACGCTGTGAAGCAGCATTGGCTTTCCAGCGACCCAGCGAAATTGCTTGAGCTCCTCGCCGCCCGTTCGCGTTCCTTCTCCCGCGGCGACAATTACCACGCCGACATCGCGGTCGCCGGTCATGGGAACAGGGCACCGAAAAGGTCATCGAGCGTGCGCGTTGTGGTTATTTCGATGTTTCGCGAGCCATTTCGCCGGGGGATGCTCCGGTCGGAGAGAAAGACCGTAGTGAACCCCATGCGCGCTGCCTCGGCAATCCTGCGTTCCGCCTGAGAAATCGCACGTATCTCTCCGCCAAGCCCCACCTCGCCGAGGAAAACCGAGCGTGGCGGAAGCGCACGGTCGTAGGTGCTCGACGCAAGCGCCGCGGCAACAGCGAGATCTCCGGCAGGCTCGATCACGCGAAGTCCGCCAGCTACGTTGACAAATACGTCCAGAGCGCCAAACGAGAGTCCCGCTCGCTTGTCCAGCACTGCGAGCAGGAGTGCCAGACGCCGTCCGTCAAACCCTGTCGCGACGCGCTGAGGAGTTCCAAATCCTGCCTTGGCCGCGAGCGCCTGAATCTCTACCAGCACTGGCCGCGTGCCTTCGAGCAAAGCCGCAACGGCGCTACCGGACGCCGTGTCGTCGCGGTCCCCGAGAAACAGCGCAGACGGGTTGCTCACCGCCGCAAGTCCGCTCTGCGTCATTCGAAACACGCCTATCTCGTCAACACTGCCGAAACGATTCTTGGTTGCGCGCAACACGCGGTGATCGAGGGTGCCCTCGCCCTCGAAGTACAATACCGTGTCGACAATGTGCTCGAGCGTCTTGGGGCCAGCGATGCCCCCGCCTTTCGTCACGTGACCCACGACGAGGACGGCCACACCTGTGTCCTTGGCGAATCGCATGAGGCGGGCGGCGCATTCGCGCACCTGTCCTACGTTTCCGGGCGCCCCTTCGAGGTCGCTCGTGTAAATGGTTTGAATCGAGTCCACAAGAACGACGTCCGGTCGCATTGCATCAGCCGTCGCGAGAATTGTCTCGAGCAACGTTTCACTGAGCAGCGCGACGTCATTTGATGGCTCCTTCAGGCGGCTTGCCCTGAGCTTTACCTGCAAGGGTGATTCTTCGCCGGAGATATACAGGGCGGAATGTCCAGCGTTCTGCATGCGTGCCGCGACCTGCAGCAGCAGCGTGGACTTCCCAATGCCGGGCTCTCCTCCAACCAGCACCATCGATCCAGGCACAATGCCGCCACCGAGTACGAAATCGAACTCGTCCAGTCCGGACATCCAACGCGGTTCGTCGGCCCCGGTGACATCACCCAGCCGCGGCGCGACCACGGCCGAAGATTCGCGCGCTCCCGCTGCCCCTGTGCGCGAATGCCTCCTGGCGCCCAGCCCGGATTGCTTCGGTGCCGCAATCTCTTCGGCCAAGGTGTTCCATTCCCCACAGGCATCGCAGCGTCCAGCCCACTTGGGGTGCTCGGCGCCGCAATCGGTGCAGCGATAGACGGTCTTACCCTTGCCGGTCACGAGGAGCTGGATCGCGCTGAATAGTTCTCGAAGCGCGTGTACGACTTGTGAAAATGGAGATTCACAATGCCTATCGGCCCATTGCGCTGTTTACCGATTATCAGCTCGGCGCGCCCTTCGAGCGAGTTTCCGTCCTTGTCAGTGGGACCATCGTAGACCTCCTGGCGATAGATGAACATCACCAGATCGGCATCCTGCTCTATCGCTCCGGATTCGCGAAGGTCCGATAGCTGCGGGCGCTTTGAATCGCCAGCTCGCTGCTCGGGGGCGCGCGAGAGCTGCGACAGCGCGACGACCGGCACCCGCAGTTCCTTCGCCAGCGCCTTGAGCGATCGTGATATTTGGCTGATCTCCTGCTGCCTGCTTTCGGAATCCGCCGGCCCCTGAATGAGTTGCAGGTAATCAACAATAACCAGCCCAACGTCGCTATCGGCCTTCAGTCTACGGGCTTTGGATCGCATTTCTAACAGCGTAATTCCGGGTGAATCGTCGATCCAGATCGGTGCCGAGTTGAGTAGTCCGGCCGCGCGAGCAAGGCGCGGGAAATCCTCGTCGCGCAGCATACCCTTGCGCAGCAGTTGCGAATCGATTCGCGCTTCGGACGTCAGCATGCGCTGAACGAGCGATTCCTTGCTCATTTCCAGTGAGAAGATCGCGACAGGCACGCTGCTTTCTATGGCCGCGTATTGCGCCATGTTGAGCACGAGCGCTGTCTTTCCCATGGAGGGCCGCGCGGCGACTATCACCAGGTCAGACGGCTGGAACCCGGTAGTCAGTTCATCGAGATCGGTGAAGCCGCTTGCGACGCCAGTGATCGTCTTGCCTCCGCGCTGCAATTCCTCGATGCGCTCCATGGTAGGCCAAAGCAGTTCCTTGATCCGCATGAAGCCCTCCTTGCCGCGTTGCTGGCTGACGGCAAAAATCTTCTGTTCGGCTTCATCGAGTAATTCGGCTGCAGTGGATTTTCCCTCATACGCGTCGGAGATGATCGAAGTCGCAGTCTCGATCAAACGACGCTGAAGCGCTTTCTCCTTTACGATTCTGGCGTGGTACTCGACATTGGCCGCCGTCGGGACGGCATCCACGAGAAAGCCGATGTAGTCCTTGCCACCGGCGGCATCGAGATCGCCGTGGCGACTGAGCTCTTCCGCAAGGGTCAACGGGTCGACAACATCGCCCCGCGTCGAGAGCGAAACCATCGCGCGAAAGATTCTCCGATGGCCCTCGCGATAGAACATCGTATCGTCCACATGCTCACCGGCGCGCAGGATAGCATCCTGGTCCAGGAGCATGGCGGCGATCACAGCCTGTTCGGCGTCCTCGGAATAGGGCGGGCGGCGGTCGCGGTAGACATCACGCGGCGGAGCTATCGAGTATTCGACGGGCGAGCTGGACATCTTCCCACGTTGGCCGCTTCCAGGCGGAATTGCGGAGGAGCGCCGCGGGGTGGTACGTGACGACCACCGGAATGCCGAGGTACTCGTGAACTTGTCCGCGCAGCTTACCGATCGGAAGCTTTGTTTCGAGGAGCGTCTGCGCGGCGAACGTGCCGAGCGCGACGATCACCTTTGGCTTTATTACCTCGAGTTGCCGGGTGAGGTACGGCCGGCAGGCTTCGACCTCCTCCGGGAGCGGATTACGATTTCCCGGAGGACGATGCTTGAGAACGTTAACAATGAAAACTTCTTCCCGGCTCAAGTTAATCGCCGCAAGAATTTTCGTAAGCAGTTGCCCCGCCTGGCCTACAAAAGGACGGCCAGTCTGATCCTCGCTGGCGCCTGGAGCCTCACCCACGCACACTAGTTTGCCCGTCGAACTCCCTTCACCCGGAACCGGGTTAGTGGCGGTAGCATACAACGGGCAGCGCGTGCACGAACGTATCTCTTCCCGAATTTCGCCCAACAATCGCTCTTCGGGTGATGCGGTCGGAGCAGGCGGAGCAACTGCAGGCGGGATTGCCGCTGGACCTCTCAATACAACTCTCCAGCCGTCGATGGCTGACTCGGCAGCGGGGACGGTTGTGTCCGGCCGTATCGCGGCAATGGAGGCAGGAGCGGAGTCGGAAATACTCGGAATCGACACGGGTAATGCATCGCGGTCAGGCTGAGGGGCCACCTCGGCCCGGCCGCGCCCGAACGCGCCAACTATACGAAGCACCTCATCCACGGACAGGCGATCCAGAATGAGCTCGGTTTCTCCGGCTTCGCGTCTCTGCTGGAGGTAGCGCCGGAGCAGCTCTTCAGGCCGCACCGAGACGCGCCTCCACCCTGTCAAGGATGATGTCCGCAAGTTCGGTCTTCTGCATTAGCGGCAGTGACTCCTCGGATCCATCCCGCGCGATCAAAGTCACACGATTCGTGTCGGTCCCGAATCCCGCACCAGCTTCGCGCGCATCGTTGACAACAATGAGATCGAGGTCTTTCGACGCGCGCTTGCGGCGACCTTCCGATAGCACATCGTTAGTTTCGAGCGCGAAGCCGACAATTACCGCCCCATTCCGGCGAGCCGAAACGGTGTCGCGAAGAATGTCCGTGGTGGGGGCAAGGTCAAGCTGAAGTGATGAAGTTGTGCGCTTCATCTTTTCATCGATTCTAACAGCGCTCGTGTAGTCCGCCGGAGCGGCGGCCATGATCAGGGCGTCAGCGGATGAAAGGTGGTGGAGGACCGCTGCCGCCATTTGCTCAGTCGACTCCACCGCGACATGTGAAACTCCCGCAGGGATATCCACTTCTACTGGGCCAGCAATCAGGATCACATCGGCTCCCCTGCGCCATGCGGCTGCAGCTATCGCCACGCCCATCTTCCCAGTGCTGCGATTGGACAGGAAGCGCACGGGGTCGATGGCCTCGCGCGTGCCACCTGCCGTTACAACCACCCGCCTGCGGGCAAGTTCTCCCTGTGGTTCCAACAGCCGTCCGACGTGTGCGAAGATTGTTGCAGGCTCCGGCATTCGCCCAGGGCCACTGCCCTCCCCAGCTGCCAACATCCCTTCTTCGGGATCCAGCAGCATATAACCAATCTCGCGCAGCCGCGCGGCATTCGCCCGTGTCTGGGGATGCGACCACATCTGATCATTCATCGCGGGCACGAAAAGCACGCCTTTGCCGCTTGTTCGAGGATCACCAGCGGCAAGAAGACACGCGGTGAGAAGGTCGTCGGCGCGGCCGTGTGCGGCGCGCGCCATCAGGTCCGCCGTAGCTGGAGCGATTACTATCGCGCTGGCTTCACGCGGAAGTCTGATGTGATCGAGGGCGTGGCCGCGAGCGAATACATCGGAATGCACGGGTCGCCCAGTCAACGCCTCGAACGTGATAGCTCCAATGAATTCGAGCGCGCCCCTTGTCAACACGACATCGACTTCGGCACCGGCTTGCGCCAGGAGACGGGCGAGCCAGGCTGACTTGTAACTTGCGATCCCTCCGGATACACCAAGGAGGATGCGCCGGCCGTCAAAGGGACGCATCAGGCTGGTGGCTTAGCGGAGTGAGTGCAGATCACTCACCCCATCAACGCCTGCGGGTCGTTACGTGATACTTGATCTCGCCGCTGGTGAGCTGCTCCAGAGCCTGCGTAGTAAGCTTTTTTTCGGGTCCGCGCATACCCGGCAGCGTCCGCTCATTGAGGACGCGGGCGTACTTCGCCGCGACGAGCACTCCCAGGTATTTGTTTACGGCGTGGTCCGCCACATCCATCGGTGTGAATACGTGCATGACTCTCCTTATTCCTTGGGTAGATCTGTATCCAACTCGCGTTCCAACCTGGAAACGAGCGCTTCTACATCCCTGTCCAGAGACGGTATCCGTTCGCGTCTCACAAATTCAGCGTCGATGACCGCGGAAACACGGGCCACCGCATTTTCCAGACGATCGTTTACTACCACATACTCGTACTCCGGCACCGCACGAAGTTCGTGCAGCGCGCTGATCATGCGGGCTGCAAGCTCGCCTCTACTTTCAGTTCCTCTCCGCCGGAGCCGCTGCAGCAACACGTCGGCTGACGGAGGCAACACGAAAACCAGAACCGAGCTGGGAAACGACCGCCGAAACTGCGTCGCCCCCTGAACATCTATGTCCATCATGACATGACGACCCGATTGGAGCACGCGCTCCACTTCGCGTCTCAACGTACCGTACAGATTCCCGTGAACCTCAGCGGACTCGGCGAAATGGTCTTTCGCACGCCGCTCCAAAAACTCCTGTCGTTCGAGGAAGTAGTAGTCCCTCCCTTCTTCCTCCTGGTCACGCGGGGGCCGGGTAGTGCATGACACCGAATATCCAACATCGGACCGAACCCTGAGCAGTTCCTTCGCTATCGTAGTCTTTCCCGTCCCGGACGGCGCCGACAATATAAGCGGGAACGGATTCACTCGATGTTCTCGACCTGCTCTGCGATGCGTTCCAGCTCTTCCTTGATCGACACCACCTCGTGCAACATCACCGTGTCCTTGGCCTTGCTGCCGGCCGTGTTTGCTTCGCGAAGCATTTCCTGAAGCAGAAATCCAAGGCGCTTACCCACTGGCTCACTTACAGGACGACTTAACGTTTCACCGAACGCCCCAACGTGCGCGCGAAAGCGGTCAATCTCTTCGCTGACATCCAGCCTGTCAGCGAGTATGGCTATCTCTTGCGCCAAACGGCCGGCATCGATCTCCAGCCCATTCAGGGTTTCTGTTACGCGCAGCCGCATTCGCTCCCGCTCTTCCGAAAGCCGCGAAGGCGCACGCCCAGCAATGCGTTCTGCACCCATCGCGACCGTCGCCAAACGCTGCCCAAGAAGCTCGGCCAGGCGCGCTCCTTCGGCATCTCGCATCAACATTAGCGCGTCCAATGCGCCGTCCAGCACGACGAGACAATCCGCGGCAGTTCCACCAATGCCGTCGCCATTGCCGGTGGCCATGACGTTCGGAAGCCGCAGTAGCGTTGCCACATCCAACGATTCGGCTAACTCAAATCTGCGCTGCAAGTCCCGAAGCTGCTGCACGTACCCGGCAAACTTTACTTCATTGATCTCTACGGTTTCGCTGTCGAGATCAACACGGGCAGACACGGTTACATGACCACGCCCGATCCTGCGCCGCAATAGCTCTCGCACCTCTCCTTCCCACTGGGAGAGAGCAAAAGGCAGCTTGATGCTGGAGTTGAAGAAGCGGTGGTTGACGGTGCGGACGTCAATCGTGACAGTCGCCGACCCCACCTTTCCGGTAGCGGTCCCGAATCCCGTCATGCTTCGAATCATACGAAAACAACTATAGTATGAGACCGTTTTGCGCGCGCCGTGACGTGGCGCACCGGATGAGCCGGACAAATTGGCTTCACACCACGACGTAAGTTACGGACTGACAACATGTTTGTCAATTCCAGAACTGCCAGCGGACGCCGTAGATGGCGGTCTGCCTGCGGAGCAGGAAACCCGGCACGAGGTCGGGACGCACGGGAAGCACCTGAGTCGTCTGCCGGAAGAAGACTGTGGCGTTGACAATCCGAATCTCCAGTTGGGCGTTGATGGCGCGGTAAAGGCTGGAAACATCGAATCCCCCGTCACGCCTTGGAAATATCGCCCTGCTCCGCGTCTCGTACCCAGCCGAGCCGAGGAAACCAAAATTTCCGCTTGGAAACCGGCTCAGCCAGTTTGTCTTGATATAGACGTCTGAGCGTGAATGCAATTGGGGCCGGTAAACCCCGGATTTGGACCAGTTGACCAGAAAAGCATCTACATGCACTGCCTTGAAGACGCGACCGCGAGCCGTGCCGAAAATGCCCCTTGTACGATCCGTGTCGAATGCCGGACCGTAAGCGGTGTCGTAGACAATCGGCGCCGGCACAAACGTGCTTGTGTCGCGTGCGATTGCACCGCCCGAAATCCACAAGCGTCCGACGCGCACTCCCACTTCAGCGCGACCCGTGATTACGTCCGGTTCATCGGCCGTGCCGGAAACTCTTCGCGCAACGCTACCCGCGACCGCGAACCAGTTCAGCGGACTCAGGCTGACTGACGCTTCCTGCACCGATCCCGTGTCCCCAGGTTGCTGTTCCGCACGCAGGGACAGCGCTGCATATCGGGTCTGCAACGCTATGCGTCCAACCAGCGCCGTTCGGTTCATGTGCTCGAAGACCAGTGTGCGGCTGGTCAAGCTGGCACGAAATGCTCTCCGAGAAAAACCTGCTGAACCGACATACTGCGCTCGTGATGTCGTGGTATCGGCCGAATCGAGGCCGGCGCCGCGCGTCTTCTCTTCGAAAGCCAGAGATGCGGCGATTGCCTGGACCCAAACCCCATTTTCAACATCGCCGTAGGCTGCGCGGACATATGCATCCGTGCGGTTTGCCTGAAGCCTGGGAATCTCGGTATCGCTGAAAAGGCGTCTTTGAGGGTCGCGAGACCTCCGGCCACGAACCATGGTCGCATCGACACTCCAAAGTCCCTTGGCCCAGCCCAACCGTCCGAAGATGGCAAGCTGGTCGCCAGATCCGAGAGTGATATCTCGCGTTCCGTACCCATACTGCTGAGCCGCCAGCTGAATGGCTTCCCCGCGCCGGAACCTGCGTCCAAAAAAACCGCGATACAGATTGGTGTCCTCATCGCCGGTAGCCACGTCCGTGCGAGTGTTGGTGGTGGTGCGCTGGACGCGCCAGCTCCGCGCATAGACCCGTAGCTCGTCCGCACCGCGCTCTATCGCAAGCTCCTCTAGAGTCCAGATCTGCACTTCGGTAAGATCGAGAAGTCCGCCGGTTCGCACATCAAGCGGCAGAATCTCGATGCCATCGTAGAAGACACGCACGCGTGAGAGATCGCCTATGTATGCGGTGTGCGCCGGGGCGCCGAGCCAGCCGGAACGGAAACCGACCGTGCCAGGTATGCGGTCGAGAAGCTCTCCGAGGGTGAGTGCTCCCGTCGCGAAAAGCTCGTCGCGATTCCAGCGATACTGCTCACCGATTCCTACCAGTAGAGGAATTTCCGAGCGCGCCATGGGTGCTTTAAGCGTGTCCCGCGCGACGCGTGCGGAATCGGTGTCGGCGGAATCCCTGCGCGCCGCGCTCACAACGCGTCCCGTTGTGTCTATGGCAAAGCCGGCAGAGTCGCGGTTTATGGCTGTCGTGTCTCGCTTGACGCTGGTGTCCCGCGGCACCTGCGCATGTGACATGGCAGGCCATGTTGCTGCTAGCGCTACGAAAAGCGCGGGGCCGAACCACCGCAAACAAATTCGGCTAAGGCTCAGCCTGCCCTCCCTCTGATGAACTCGATAAAGAGACCGACCGGGATGCCTGTCGGGCCCTTGGGGATGAAGCCAAGATCGGTTTCCGAGTATGCTGTCCCTGCGATGTCCAGATGTACCCACGGGTAGTCCACGAATTCCTTGAGAAAAAGAGCGGCGGAGATGGAGCCCGCTGCCCGGCCACCCGAATTCTTCAAATCCGCGACATCCGACTTTATGAGCTCCTTGTAATCGTCCCAGAGTGGAAGGGGCCAGCCGGGCTCGCCGGAACGCTGTCCGGCCGCAAGCACCTCCTGAATGACGGAGTCGTCATTACCGAACACGCCGATGGCGGTATGTCCGAGTGCTATCACGCACGCGCCCGTGAGCGTAGCCGCATCGACCACAGCGGCCGGGCTGAATTTTCGTGCGTACGACAGGACGTCAGCCAATACGAGCCGACCTTCGGCGTCGGTATTGATTATCTCGATGTGCTTGCCCAAGTGGCTGCGCACGACGTCTCCGGGCTTGAAGGCCGTGCCCGACGGCATATTCGTGGTGCTCCCCACCAGTCCCACCACGTTGACCGGCAGCTCTAGCTGCGCTATGGCCTGCATGGCGCCCAGGACCGCGGCCGCACCGCACATATCGAACTTCATCATCTCCATTCCCTGGGCCGGTTTGATGGAAATGCCCCCCGAATCGAAGCACAGTCCCTTGCCGACTAGTACAACCGGCTTGCCCGATCCTTTGCGATACTCCATGGCGATGAGCTTGGGATCCTGCGGCGTACCCTGCGCGACGCAGAGGAATGACCCCATTTTCTCTTTCTCCATCTCCTCACGGCCGAGCACGGTGATTTTCATTCCGTACCGCTTTGCGATATCACGTGCTGTGTACGCCAGAAAATCCGGAGTGCACAGATTGCCTGGCATCATTGCGAGCCGGCGTGCAAGAGCAATTCCTTCACCGATCGCGGCTCCCCTGGCGAGGGCGTCTTCAGCTCCCTTCGAGTCGCCGGTGAGGATAATTGCCTCCTCCAGGCTCGGTTTGCGCTCGTCCTCAGGAGGAAGCGCCTTGAGGTCGGAGTATTCCCACGCGCCTGTAATCAAGCCCGCAGCCGCGACCTCGATGGCCGAATCCGAGGAGTTCTCGCTCCAGAAAGCCAGGGAGCCCACTCCCAGTTTTCGAGCCTGCCGTCCTGCTATGGCGGCGGCGCGCCTGAGCGCTCCGGCTGAGTCCGTTCCATCTCCGAGGCCCACCAGCAAGATCCGTTGAGCTCCCTTGTCTCCCCCCGCCAGATGCAGAGACTCGTCGCGCGCACCGCGGAAATCACGCCGGGCAAGCGTTCGTCCCAGCGCATGGCCGAGCGAAGCATCCAGGGCGTCGAGCGCGGCGGGCAGCTTCGTATTCTTGGGGAGCGCGACCGCCAGCAGGGGAACGTCAACTGAATGGGGCTCCGCGCGCCGTATGGAGAGACGAAGTGCCATGTGTTACTTGTGGAGTGGGTAGCGGGGGTGAGGGATTGTCCCGGATCGCAACACCTGGCGAGTGATGTGTGCTATCACGCGCGCATGCCAGCGATAATGCCATCCGCGAACGCGGACGTGGAAACTTCCGTTGAACCAGGCATTTGCCGCGCCAGATCGTACGTGACGCGCTTCGTTTTTATTGCAGTCTCTATCCCATTCATGATCGCGCGAGCCACGTCATCCCACTCGAGATAGTCGAACATCATTGCACCCGACAGAATGACACTGCATGGGTTGATCTTGTCGAGGTCAGCGTACTTGGGCGCCGTTCCATGGGTGGCCTCGAAGACGGCGATTCCGTCCCCGACATTCCCGCCCGGCGCCATGCCCAGTCCACCGACCTGTGCGGCAGCGGCATCGGACAGGTAATCACCATTGAGATTCGGTGTGGCAATGACGGTGTAGTCTTCCGGGCGAAGGAGTAGCTGCTGAAACATGGAGTCAGCGATGCGGTCCTTGATTACAAGTGCATCTGCCCGCGCACAATCACCGCCCTTCGCCATGTCAGACTCGGTGCACGTGCTGTCGCCATACTTTTCCCGGGCCAGCTCGTAGCCCCAGTCGCGAAAGGCACCCTCCGTAAACTTCATGATGTTGCCTTTGTGAACGAGCGTCAGCGAACTGCTTCCGTGCTTCAGAGCGTGCAGGATAGCCATGTCTATGAGACGCTTGGAACCAAACTCCGACATAGGCTTGATTCCGATTGCGGATCCCTCACGTACTTCCTTGCCCAATTCAGCTGAAAGAAACTCGCGCAGCTTTTCAGCCTCAGCGCTCCCGGCCTTCCATTCAATTCCCGCGTACACGTCTTCGGTGTTTTCGCGGAATATCACTATATCCAGCTTACGTGGCTCGCGAACTGGCGCACCGATACCTTCGAAATAGCGAACCGGACGGATGCATGCATACAGGTCCAGCACCTGACGGAGCGTGACATTCAGCGAACGGATACCACCCCCAACCGGCGTGGTGAGAGGTCCCTTGATCGATACGCGAAATTCGCGCAGGGCGTCGAGCGTTTCCTGAGGAAGCCAGTCGTTGAACTGCTTGAAGGATTTTTCGCCGGCGAATACTTCCATCCATGCGACTTTCCTTTCGCCGGCATAAATCTTTTCAACCGCGGCGTCGAAGACGCGTACCGCGGCGCGCCATATGTCCGGGCCGGTGCCGTCTCCTTCTATAAAAGGAATTATCGGGTTGGAAGGGGTGGTAACCCTGCCGTTTTCATAACCGACGTGCTCGCCGTTGGCGGGGACGCGGGCGTACTTGTAGCTGGCCATCTATCAGTGCTCCATTAGCGGCTCTGAAGTCGCCTGGTTTTCCACGTGATTGAAATTTACCTGCGCTATTTGCGGAGCGAATCCTTTCGTGCCCGGGGCGCCTTGTTCGTAAGGCCGCTGCTGTATTCCCGTTCGGCGGGCCCGACATAAATCTGACGGGGCCGCGCGATTTTCTGCTCCTTGTCCAGCAGCATCTCCTCCCATTGTGCCAGCCAACCGGCCGTGCGAGCAACGGCAAAGAGTACAGTGAAAAACTCGGTCGGGAATGCCATGGAACGGTAAATCAGTCCCGTGTAGAAGTCGACATTGGGATACAGCTTGCGGGACACAAAGTACTCGTCCTCGAGCGCGATGCGCTCGAGCTCCAGCGCGATCTCCAGATCCTTGTCCATGCCGGTTTCCTTGAACACGTCATCGGCGAGCTGCTTCACTATACGTGCGCGCGGATCATAGCTCTTGTAAACTCGATGACCAAAGCCCATTAGACGCTGCCCCTTTCCCGATTTAACCTCGTCAATGAACGCGGGAATGTTTTTGGGGTGTCCGATCTCGCTTATCATGTGAAGAACCTGCTCGTTCGCACCGCCGTGCAGGGGACCGTACAGCGCGGCGATTCCTGCTGCGATTGCGGAAAACGGATCGACCTGGGACGAGCCTACCGCGCGGACGGCGCTGGTTGAGCAATTCTGTTCGTGATCGGCGTGGAGAATGAACAACACCTCGAGCGCGCGCTTGAAGACGGGATTCGCCTCGTACTTCGGCTCGCTCATCCTCGCGATCATGGAGAGAAAATTCTCCGTGTACGAAAGGTCGTTGTCGGGATAGATGATGGGCAGGCCTTTCACGTGCCGGTATGCGAATGCTGCCAGTGTGGGCACCTTGGCGAGCAACCTCACGATGGAAATGTCGCGGGATTCCTTGTCGAAAATGTTCTTGGCGGAGGGATAAAAGGAGGATAGCGCAGCAACCGTGCTGCATAGCATCGACATGGGATGCGCATCGTACCGGAAGCCCTCGAGGAACTTCCTGATGTTCTCATGCACGTAGGTATGGAAGGTGATGTCGTGCACCCATGTCTCGTATTCTTTCTGCGTGGGAAGCTCGCCATTTCGCAGCAGCCAGGCGACTTCGAGAAACGTGGCCCCTTCGGCTAGCTGCTCAATGGGATAACCGCGGTAGCGGAGAATTCCCTTGTCTCCATCGATGAACGTAATGGCGCTCTGGCAGGAAGCGGTGTTCATGAACGCCGGATCGTAGCTCAGGAGCCCGAAGTCCTCTTTTGTCTCCTTGATCTTGCGAAGATCCATCGTGCGGATGGCCGTGTCACCCTCGGTTCCTGAAAGGGCAATCGGGATGTTGTAGGAGGTACCCGTACGAGTGTCGCTGATCTCCAGGGCGGCACCGGTTTGCGGTGCGGCGCTCCCGGGTGAGCTTTGGGTCGTCGTCTTCGTGCTCATGCATTCTCCGAAACGCTCGGGCGGTGGCTTGTGCCGCCGGCGTCGTGATAGGTCGCCCTCATGGCGTCCCGATTTCCAGCAAATCCCGAAACCTCGTAGCCGTCCGCTCTGAACGGCTCTTTCGGGAGCAGTCCTTGCATTTGTGGGAATAAATCTGGCGAAAGACGCCGAACGGGCAAGCTCTGTTGGCTGTTGTTATCGAATGTTGGCCAACCTTCGCAATGGTACGCCAACTGCCCGACGCGAATGCGACGCCGCATTTTCTTGACAACAGAAGACCTCGGTCTTCAACGTTGCCGCCCCTAGCCTCGCGAAAGGCCAGCACCAGGTTCCACCTAATTCAGCAGCGTCCATGCCAACACTGGATCTCGGAAACTTCTCTCTCGTTGACACGCTCCGATGCCAGAGGGAGCTGCGTGGATTGGGAAAGAACGCCAAGAGCATGGAGATCGCCGCTCGCGAGCTGGTTCGCTTCTTCTACGAGGAAACACGAGACCCAGCCTCCGGCGACCGGGCGTGCGCGCTTGTGCGGTTCTACAAGACCCAGGCGTTTGGAACCCTCACACCTGCGCTTCAGAGGTTCGCCGGCAATCTCGTCGGGCAGAACCCCATCGATGAGAAGACGAAATGCCTGGTCTTGCTTGCGACTGTGGGTGACGAACCCGCATGGAACTCGCGCCATGAATCGCGCGGCCATCAGGCAATTCCTCTCCTCAGCGTGGAGGTCGTCAAGCAGGCACCGATGATCGCCCAGCTCATAAATGATTTCGGGTTCGAGCTCTCTGATGTAGTCGAGTCGTCGAGTGAGATCCTGCGAAATCGCGCGGGCAAGAGCTACGGCGTGTTCCACGTTCCGGAAGCAGTTGGCAGTCCCTTCATTCCAGCGCAAAGTGATTTCGTCGCGCCTCATGGCGTTCGGTCGGTTCTCGGCTTTGGCGGGCTCCTGCCGGCCGGTGATCTCTTTGCGACGATAATGTTCTCGCGAACTCATATACCGACGGCGACCGCGGACCGTTTCAAGACGCTTGCGCTGGATGTGAGATCGCTTCTCTTCCTTTTCCGGAGCGACGAGGTGTTCGCGGACGAAAAAGAGCGGCGCCCTTGAGGAGCGCCGCTCGGCTATACCCGGGACGAGACTCGAACTCGTATACCACTCTCGTGGTGGGGGATTTTGAGTCCCCTGCGTCTACCAATTCCGCCACCCGGGCGCTAAGCCCGTAAACTAGCCGGTGACGGATTCGCGCTCAACCGGTGATTTGGGAGTGGGGGATAGGGTTGGGGAGTGGCACACTTCCCGGCAATCAGATGGAACCAGCGCGTCGGCAGCTGTACTAGAACGGCGACGCGTCCGGTTGCCAATTCCGCCCTAACCCCTTGCCAGGGCGTCGAGCAGCGCCCTGCTTCCCTTCTCTGTTCTGCCGCATCTCGTCCATCCGGTTACGAATCTGTTCCTGCACGGCCATATACTTTGCGCGTTGCACCGGAGTGAGAAACGCTGCCAGATCACGCTGCTCCTGTTCAAGTAGCGACAATCGCTCGCGCTGCACCTTGACCATCTGATCCAGCAGCCGCGCGACGCGATTCTGATCAGCCTTGTCTCCAGCGAGAACTTCCTCCCGGACGCCCATCCGAATGTCGCGCTCCTGCGCGACCAGGACGCGACGCTGCTCCTCGAACTTGCGATTCGTTGCGCCGATCTTTTCCATCTGAGCGTCGGTAACGCCCACTCGCACCTTCACTACCTCTGCCATGCGTTCGCGCACCCGCTGTTCCAGCGCTGCGCGTCCGGGCTCGCGCCCGGCACCTTCCAGTCGCTGAGCGCTTGCGCGCGGTGTCATGACCGCGATACCAAGAGCGGCGAGCAACCAGCATCTATTCGTCATAACAGACCCTCAGTCGCAGATGTTCCTACAGGTAGTGACATCACTGGCTCGGGGACGGCACTCGGAATAGCCTCCACTCCGTCCAGAACGCCCAGAAGCGCTTCCAGCTCCTGGTCCACCAGATCGGTGATCCCGCCTCCCATGACGAGCTGCGGCTGTCCCGCACGCGATCCGGATCCTGGTGTCACCGCCGAGCCGGCAGAGTCTCCCGTATTCACAGCCAACACTTGCGCTGGAGCACTGCCGCCTATCGGAACGGTAGCAGAACCGGCTACGCCCGTATCCACGCTAGCGGTCATTGTTCCGCTGTCGCGCTCCGGCCCGCCGCCAAACATTACCACCGCGATTCCCGCGGCTACTGCGAATATTCCCGCTACCGCGGGCCATCGCCGCCGGAGTTCACGGGGCTGCGCCCTTGCGGCATTCACGGCCGCGGCTATGCGTCCCGTGTCGATGCGCGGAGCCCTCGCGAGCGCGGCACGAGCGGCGCGGAGCAAGTCCGCCTCCGCCGCGCAATCCGCGCATTGTGCGACGTGCGCCGTCACCAGCGCCACGGAAGTCGGGTCGAGCGTTCCGTGTATCCAGTCCGGGAGCATGTCCCGAATATCCGCACGCGGGCAATCATTCATCGATGAACTCCTTAACGCTTCGCATGGCATTGAAATAATGAACGCGGGCCGCGCCCTCGGTATTGCCAAGCACCTGCGCGATCTCCCTGTAAGACATCCCTTCCGAAACCCTCAGTGTAAAAACTTCGCGCTGCATTGGCGTCAGCCGTTCTACAGCTAACCGCAGCCGCACCGCCGTCTCCTCCGCCACCGTTTCTTCCAACGCGTCACCTTCTGTAACGCTATCCGAGTCCTCGATTGGTACGGTGTTGCGACGGGTCCGATCCGCGCGCACGCGATCCCGCACCAGATTCCGCGCAATAGTGAACAGCCATGTTCTGAGAGAGCTTTCCGCACGAAACCGATCGAGTGACCCGAAAGCTCTGACGAACGTATCCTGCACCACCTCCTCCACTTCACCGCGCACGCCCAGGCTTGCAATGAAACGGCCGAGGGAACTCGCATGACGCTCCACCAGCAGCGTCGCCGCCCGTTCGTCTCCGCTGTGCCAGCGCGCAATCAGCGCGGAGTCGGCCGGATCAGTCTCGGTAAGGGTGGATTCCGCCATGCTTCACAAGGATAGACGAGTCGGGATCGACAATGTTAAGAACGAACTGCGACTGGAACTGCGAACTACGAACTGCGAAGCTCCGGCCTTTTAGGATCCAGTTAAAGCCTTCAGAGTGGCAGGAAATGCTCACCCTTCGCAGTTCGCAGTTCGCAGTTCAAGCGCAGTTTCGCTTCCTTCTTGACTCCCCCGCCAAACCCGCCTACGTTCACTTGAACGCTCGTTCGAATCCGCGAGAGGCCTCCATGACTGGTACCGCACACGAAAACAAGCTGGATTCTCTTCTCGCCAACGCCGCACGGATTTTTGCGGAGGATGGCTATCACCGCACGAGCATGCGCGACCTCGCGCGAGCGTCGAATGTGTCGCTTTCCGGGCTGTACTACTACGTCGACAGCAAGGAGGAGCTTCTTTTCCTCATCCAGAGTCGCAACTTCAACGCCGTCATTAGTCGTTTGCGCGAGGAGCTGCACGGCGTTACCGATCCCATTGAGCGGCTTTCACACTTCGTGGAGAACCACCTGGACTACTTCGTCTCGCACATTCCGGAGATGAAAGTTCTTTCGCACGAAGCGAAATCGCTGAGCGGTGACTATCTCGCGCGGGTGACCGAGACGAAACGAGAGTACACCCGCATCCTGATGGACATTCTGGCGGATGTTGAGGAAACCCATGGGCCCGCGCACGCCAACAGGCGCGTCGCAGCGTACGCTCTCTTCGGAATGATGAACTGGATCTACACATGGTACGATCCACTTGGTGATCTTGGCGTCGAGCTGTTGAGCCAGAACATCTGCAGCCTTTTTCTCGGCGGATACGTTGGACTTCCGGTTTCCGAGCAATCACTTGCCCGCGCGACCGCGGGATAATTCGCACACCACGCAAGGAGTTCCGATGGCAACGGCAACGGAGATGGAGCGGGAGACCGCTACGCTGGTGAGCTACCGCACGGAAGGCAACATCGCTGTCATCGAGCTGAATGATCCTCCAGCGAACACCTATACGCATGAGATGATGCGGCAACTGGACGAGTGTATTCTCCGCGCACGATTCGATACCAGTGTCCAGGTGATCATACTACGCGGGGCCGGAAACAAGTTCTTTTCGGCCGGTGCGAACATCAAAATGCTGAACGAGGTCGATCCGACCTTCAAGTACTATTTCTGTATTCACGCGAATGAAACGCTCAGCCGGCTGGAGCAGACGCCGAAGCTCGTCATCGCCGCCCTCAACGGGCACTGCGTTGGTGGTGGGCTTGAGATCGCAATGGCTGCCGACATCCGCATCGCAAAGCAGGACGCGGGAAAGATCGGTCTTCCGGAGGTAAACCTCGGGGTCCTGCCTGGCACCGGTGGAACCCAGCGACTGGCAAGATTGGTCGGAAAATCCAGGGCGATCGAGCTCATGGTAACCGGAAGAACGTTCTCCTTCGAGGAAGCTCTCGAGTTGGGGATCGTCAATCAGGTGCTGCCAAAGGACCAGTGGTGGGAGAACGTCCTGCTGTACGCTCAGCAATTCTGCTTGCCGAACAAGGCGGGAATGGCTGTCGGACATATCAAGCGCGCGGTTCAGTCCGGTGCTGAGATACCGCTGGAGTACGGGCTTGCCCTCGAACGGGAGCTCCAAAACCTCCTCTTCAAGAGCTCCGACGCCAAGGAGGGGATGGCATCCTACGTCGAGAAGCGGCAGCCCGACTTCAAGGGGAGATAGCTCGTGGCTACTGCAGTATCAGCCGAGTTCCCAACTGGGTTGCTGATCGGTGGCGAGACTGTGGCGGCAGCGTCCGGTGATACACTGGCTGTGGTCAATCCGGCGACAGAGGAAGAGATAGCGTCGGTCGCCATGGCGGGCGCAGACGATATCGACCGTGCCGTGCGCAACGCGCGGGATACGTTCGAGTCCGCCGCTTGGCAGCGCATGAGCGCCCGGCAGCGCGGTGAGCGGTTATACCGTCTTGGCGACCTCTTGCTAGAGCACAAGGACGAGCTCACCCGCCTGGAAACGCTCAACAACGGGAAGCCACTATTCGAGTCGGCGATCGATCTCAATCTCACGGCTCAGACTTTCAAGTATTACGGGGGCTGGGCCGACAAGGTACACGGTGAGACAATCCCCGTAGATGGTCCGTATCTGAACTACACGCTGCGCGAGCCGATCGGCGTCATAGGCGCCATCGTGCCATGGAATTTTCCCATGTCGCTGGCGTCCTGGAAGATTGCGCCGGCGCTCGCGTGCGGTAACACGATCGTTCTCAAGCCCGCGGAGCAAACCCCGTTCACCGCGCTTCGAATGGCGGAGCTCGCACTGGAAGCAGGCTTTCCGCCTGGCGCTTTCAATTGCGTGCCGGGCGCTGGAGCCGTTGCTGGTGCCGCTCTGGTAGAGCATCCGGGCGTGGACAAGATTGCGTTCACCGGATCGACTGAAGTCGGCATCCGGATCATGCAATCGGCCGCGCACACCGTTAAAAAGGTTTCGCTCGAGCTCGGAGGGAAATCACCCAACATTATTTTCGCCGATGCCGATCTGGATGCGGCAGCGAGGGGCGCTCTCAGCGGAATTTTTTATGGAAAGGGAGAGGTGTGCGCGGCCGGCTCCCGTCTCATAGTCGAGAAGTCCGTGCAGGACGAGCTGCAAGGCAGGATCATCGAGCGGGCGAAGAAGATGGTGCCGGGCGACCCGCTCAATCCGAAAACGCGGCTTGGATCGCTTGTTTCCAGAGCGCAGATGGAACGCGTGCTGGGACACATCGCGAGCGGGAGGTCGGAGGGTGCGACCCTTCTCACCGGTGGCGAGCGTGCCTCCGTAAATGGCAAGGGTTTCTTCGTGCAGCCAACGATCTTCTCGAATGTGGACCGCGGCATGACCATCGCGCGGGAGGAGATTTTCGGGCCTGTGCTCGCCATCATGAGCTTCGAAGGTGGCGTCGACGAAGCTGCCGAGCTGGCGAACGCGACGATCTACGGACTGGCCGCGGGTATTTGGTCGCGCGACATAAAGAAGGCACTGCGCGCCGCGCGTGCGATTCGCGCCGGTACAGTCTGGATCAACACATACAACATGTACGATGCGGCCTCCCCTTTCGGCGGTTACAAGCAATCGGGTTTTGGACGCGATCTCGGCATGCACGCGCTCGAAGGGTACATGCAGGTTAAATCGGTCTGGGTGGATCTGTCGTGAGGAGTAAAAAATCAGCGTGATCGACGGTATCCGAACGTGTCAACATGCTTGACGTTGTCATCGTCGATGCCGTGCGGACACCGATTGGCCGGCACGGTGGTGCGCTTGCTCGAGTTCGGCCCGACGATCTTGCCGCGGCCGCAATCGCGGGTCTTGTCACGCGAACGGGGATACAGCCCGCGGTTATCGACGATGTCATACTCGGATGCGCAAACCAGGCGGGCGAAGACAGTCGCAATGTCGCGCGAATGGCAGCGCTGCTCGCGGGCTTGCCGGTTGAAGTGCCGGGTCAGACGGTCAACCGATTGTGCGGTTCGGGGCTTCAGGCGATAGCGAGCGCGTCTCAGGCTATAAGAAGTGGCGAAGGCTCGTGTTTCGTGGCTGGCGGTGTGGAGAGCATGTCGAGAGCGCCGTGGGTGACCCTCAAGCCGGAGGAGGCCTTTCCAAGGACCGCACCGGTGACCGCCGACACGACTGTCGGCTGGCGTTTCACGAATGCCAGATTCCCCGCGGAATGGACGATATCTCTGGGCGAGACTGCCGAAGAAGTTGCGGATCGGTATGGCATTTCGCGGGAAGAGCAGGACGCTTTCGCGCACGAGAGTCAGCGCAAGACCGCCGCGGCTGTCGATTCCGACAGGTTCCAGGATGAGATTGTACCCGTGCACGTGCCAGCAAAAAAAGGCGCAGCCACAGTCGTTGAGCGGGATGAGCATCCTCGGCCCGACACGACGATGGAAACGCTCAAGGGTATGCGTCCTGCGTTTCGAACCAGCGGGGGCACAGTTACGGCCGGCAGCGCCAGCGGTATCAATGATGGAGCAAGTGCGATGCTCGTGATGGAGGCAGATGCCGCTCGAGCCGCGAAGCTCCCGCCGATGGCTCGCGTGGTAACCACGGCCGTGGCCGGTGTGGCGCCAAACGTGATGGGGCTCGGCCCGATTCCAGCAACGCGCAAGGCGCTCGAGCGCGCGGGACTCACCATCGGCGACATCGATTTGATTGAGTTGAATGAAGCATTTGCAGCGCAGGCAATTGCATGTATTCGCGAGCTGGGTTGCGATCCCGCGCGCGTAAACGTGAATGGTGGTGCTATCGCTCTCGGTCACCCACTCGGCGCATCGGGGTCGCGGATTGTGGCGTCATTGGTGCACGAGATGCGCCGCCGCGGCGTGCGGTACGGGCTCGCGACGATGTGCATCGGTGTCGGCCAGGGAATCGCGACTATCATCGAGCGAACAGACTCATGAGTTACGAGAATATCCTCATCGATCGCGACGCCGGCGTGGGAACCCTCACTCTCAACCGTCCGGAGAAGCTCAACGCCTTTGCCGGAACAATGCGGCAGGAGCTCGCTGACGCGCTCGACGAGCTGGAGCATGATACTGAGGTTCGCGTGATGGTTATTACTGGTGCCGGACGCGGATTCTGTGCGGGGGCGGATGTCTCCTACATGGCGGAGCTCGCGGAGCGCCGGGATGTAAAGGCGATGGCGGCACTTGTGGAGGCCGGCCGACGCGTCGTAACGACTATTCGCCGCTCGGACAAACCAGTGATAGGAAGCATCAACGGCGTCGCCGCAGGAGGCGGCGCAAATCTGGCTCTCGCATGCGATATCAGGATAGCAGGCGATCAGGCCAGACTCGCACAGAGCTTCAATCGCATCGGGCTGCACCCTGACTGGGGCGGCACGTACTTCCTTCCACGGCTGGTGGGTCCGGCAAAGGCGCTGGAGCTGTTCTGGACTGCCGAAGTGATAGGCGCGGAAGAGTGCTTGCGTCTGGGGCTCTTCAATCGCGTCGTGAAGCAAGACCAGCTCGCGGCGGAGACTCTCACGCTCGCCCGAACGTTTGCGGGCAAGCCGTCCCTCTCACTCGCTCTAACCAAGCGCGCGGTGTACCAGGCGCCGGACCAGTCTCTCGACGCCATGCTGGATTACGAGCTGGAAGCGCAACTTCGCTGCTTCGAAAGCGGCGATGCCACTGAAGGCATCACGGCGTTCATACAGAAACGGGCGCCGTCGTTCGGATCGAATGCCCGAGCGACATAAGGTGGAAGACGTAATAAGGGGAATGGCAGTCTAACGGTTTGATTTGCGAGCAGAATCAGGGAAGATGGGTTCGAGCTCAACGATGATTTCAGGATTCAGGATTCACGCACTACCAGGAGCTTCAGATGGCATTGACGAAAATCACCAATTTCGACGACTGGGTCGACCTCTTTAAAGTCTGGCAGACCGACATAGGCGTCGATGTCAAGGAGCTCAAGGACTACAAGTTTGACGTGAAGCTTGCGGACCCGGATGTGGCCGAGGTGGAATTCGGGCATTACAGGGGTCAGAGCAAATGGCCGACCGTGATGCATATCCCCGATCAGCGCATCCGCGATGCGCTGCAGAATCTCATCATATACCAGGGGGACACTGAGTTCGCGTCAGTCGAGCAGCAGCGTGCCCTCCTGAAGTGCGCGCCGTCCGACTACGATCTACTCTCCATATACCGGGTCATGGCGGAGGAGATGCGTCATGGCTGGCAGATGTCGTATCTGCTCGTCACACACTTCGGGGACGAGGGCAAGCGTGAAGCTGAGAAGCTGCTTCAGCGGCGCGCAGATGAGCACGAGCGGCTGCTGGGCTCTTTCAACGAAGCGGTGGAGAACTGGCTGGACTTCTTCGCATACACCGAATTCATCGACCGCGACGGCAAGTATCAGCTTCAAATGCTATCGACATCGGGCTTTGCTCCTCTCTCCCGCTCGATGAAGCCCATGCTCAAGGAGGAGTCATATCACCTTGGCACTGGGAACAGCGGATTGCAGCGCATTATCAAGGCCGGCAAGATCCCCACCGCCATCATGCAGCGGTATTTCAACAAATGGGTGTCTACGGCGTTCGACCTCTTTGGCAGCGATCATTCGTCGTCAGCGCAGTGGGCATATACGTGGGGGCTCAAGGGGCGCTTCGACGAGCGCACCAATCCCCAACCGCCGGAGGTAGGCAAGCTTAACGAGGCCGCGCGCGAACTGTATCGCCAGGAAGTGCAGGGTCTCATCGACCGTCTCAACAACCATGTGGGGGAAGACCAGCCCAAGCTCACGATCCCGAGCGTCAAGTTCAACCGTCGTATCGGTATCTACAAAGGCCAGACTTTCACCGTTGATGGCGAACCGATGGAACGAGCGAACTTCAAGGAGTATGTGGCTTCCGTCACACCCACCGACGCGGACCGGGAGTTCCTGCGAGTGGTCTTCAAGGAGAACGACTGGATAGAGCACCGGAAGATAGACCACATGGTGAACTGACTTCACCAGGTGCGCCCGTCGATCATCGCGCATCGCGGCGCGTCGAGGGAGTACAGGGAGAACACGCTTCCCGCGTTCGAGCGAGCGCTCGAGCTCGGTGCCGAAGGGATAGAACTGGATGTGCACGCTACATCCGATGGCGTGGTTGTAGTGCATCATGACCCCGCAGTTCGTCTTGCGGTGGGGGCGGGCGCGGGGGAAACCCGTGCGATTGCGGAGCTCACGATGCGGGAGCTGACTTCGTTTTCCGAGCGCGATTCGGAGCGGGCGCCCTCGCTTGAAGAAGTTCTGTCACTGGTGGGCGCCCGCGCCGACGTTTATGTGGAGCTCAAGGGAGCAGGAATCGAGCATTCCGTTGTGGAGGTGATTCAGGAGTCCTCCGCGCGGCACCGTTGCGCCATTCATTCTTTCGATCACGTTGCTGTGCTGCGCTCGCGTAAGGCCGCTCCGAACATTTTCGGTGGCATTCTGCTGGCGAGCAGACTCGCCGATCCCGCGGGCGCACTACGCGCGGCCGCTGCTCGCGATTACTGGATTCACTGGCCCTGGGCGGATGCCCAGCTCGTCGATTCGATCCACTCGGCCGGCGGACGCGTCATCGCCTGGACGCCTCCGGATGAGTATTCCTTTCGAATGCTTGCTGCGCTCGGCGTCGATGGAATCTGTGCGGATGATGTGCGTGCCTTGCGCTTATCACTCGAGGACGCATGAACGAAATTCGCAGTGTAGCGGTTATTGGCGCGGGTACGATGGGACATGGCATCGCATACGCAGCATCTCTGGCGGGCTATTCCGTGGCGATAACCGATGCTGATTCAGCAACGCTGGAGCGCGGTGAATCGCGTATTCGCGCAGCTTTCGACAAGGCGGTCGAGCGTGGCAAGTGCACGGTTGCCGAACGCCAGGCAGGGCTCGACCGGCTCTCCTGCATCAGCACACCTGCGGAAGCCGTGATCGACGCCGATCTGGTAATCGAGGCGATTCCGGAGCGGCTCGAGCTAAAGCAACGACTCTTCAGCAGCATCGAGGATGCCGTATCTCCACAAACGATTTTCGCAAGCAACACTTCATCGTTGTCGATCTCAGCCATCGCCAGCGTCCTCGCCCGCAAGGACCGAATGATCGGCCTGCACTTCTTCAATCCTGTGCCGGTGATGAAGCTTGTTGAAATTGTACGTGGGACCGAGACGTCCGACGCGATCGTGGAGGTGGCCCGCCGCTTCGCGGTCTCGCTCGGCAAGACGCCCATTGTTGTAAAGGATTCGCCGGGTTTCGCGTCGAGCCGGCTGGGCGTTGTGCTGGGTCTCGAGGCAATGCGCATGCTCGAGCAGGGAGTGGCAATCGCGGAAGACATCGACCGCGCAATGGAGCTGGGCTACAATCACCCCGTTGGACCGTTGAGGCTCACGGACATAGTGGGGCTCGACGTGCGGCTTGCGATCGCCGATCATCTCCACGCGACTATTGGCGCAGACACGTACAAGGCTCCTGACCTTCTCAGGCGCATGGTCTCGGAGGGAAAGCTGGGAAAGAAGAGTGGCCAGGGATTCTACCGCTGGGAGAGCGAGGCATGAGCGAGTCAGAAGTTGTACTGGTTGAAACGCGCGGGCGCGTCGCGCTGGTAACCATGAACCGGCCCGAGAAGCGCAACGCGCTCGATGGGCAGATGCGGTGCGCATTTCTCGGGGTGATGGACAGCTTGAATCGAGATGCCGGCGTCCGAGCCATTGTTATCACGGGCGCCGGAGACAAGGCGTTCATTGCTGGCGCCGACATAAGCGAGTTTGAGGGACGCGGACCGGTGCAGCAGTATCGCGCTATGAAAATGCCGACCGTCTTCAACGCACTGGAGCGAAGTCCGAAGCCGGTGATCGCCGCCATTAATGGATACTGTCTGGGCGGCGGAATGGAGTTGGCGCTGGCGTGCGACATTCGACTGGCATCCTCGTCCGCTCGATTCGGACAGCCTGAAGTGAACCTCGGAATTATCCCCGGTGGCGGTGGAACTCAGCGACTTCCGCGAATCATCGGGCAGGGCGCGGCGCTGAGACTCATTCTGACTGGTGAGTTGATCGACGCGAGCGAAGCGCTGCGCCTCCGGCTCGTGGAAGAAGTACATGCACCAGAGGCTCTGCTCGAACGGGCTCTCGCGCTGGGCGAGACCATAGCATCGAAGAGTCCGGTCGCTGTAAGCGCCGCCAAGGAAGCCACTCGCGCCGCGCTTAACCTTGCGCTGGATGACGGCCTCAAGCTTGAGACGGCGCTTTTTCAACTCTGCTTCGCCAGCCAGGACAAGGTTGAGGGTGTACGTGCGTTTCTGGAGAAACGGCCCGCGAATTTTCCGGGGCTGTGATGCCGGACAGCTCCATGCCGGATTCGCCTGATTCCCCGCACAGCCCGCAATCCGCCGTCCGCAATCCTCCCTTCGCCATCACCGACGTCCACATCCACATACAGCCGTTCGATCAGCTCAAGCCTGCCGCGCTTGAAGTGATGCGAAAGGGTGCAGGTGACCGGCTCGAGTTTCTGCTGGCGCTTATGAGCGATCCGAAGCTGCTCCTCACCGTGATGGACGAGGACGGAATAGATCGTGTCGGAATGGTGAATTACCCGAGCCCGGATGTCATGGGCTTCTCCGAGGCAACCAACGACTTCGCAGCGCGATATGCGGAAGCTGATCCTCGACGACTTCTGCCTTACGGCGGAGTCGATCCTCACACGACTGTGAATGCCACGCGGTCAGTGGAGCATCTCCTGGAGATCGGTACCCGGGTTCTCAAGATTCACCCGTGCCACATGCGCGTTGCCGCCAATGCATACACGGAGGGGCTGACCGCGCTAAGCGACATCTACAAGTTGTGCGAAGCGCGCGGGCTACCGGTGATGATTCATACGGGAACAAGCATCTTTCCCGGCGCGCGAAGCAAGTATGGGAACCCGATGGAAATTGATGACGTCGCGATCGACTTTCCGGATCTCCGCATCATCATGGCTCATGGGGGACGCCCTCTCTACATGAACGAGGCTTTTTTCATCCTGCGACGACACGCGAACGTTTGGCTGGATCTTTCGGGCATTCCGCCAAAGCGGCTGCTGGAATATTTTCCTCGCCTCTCCGAGCTGTCGCGCAAGGTTCTATGGGGTACGGATTGGCCAAGTCCGGGTGTCGACAGAATGCGCACGAACGTCAATCAGTTCCTCGCGCTTGACCTGGGTGAGAAACTCGAGCGAGCAGTGCTGGAAACCAATCCGCGCGCCATCCTTCCGTAATGTCTGGCGACGCCCAGTCGCCAATCATAGCTTCCCGGGTAACCATACGTCTCCCAATGGAGTGAACACGCCGATGCGAGAAGCAATTCTCCTGCTCGCCGTAGCCGCATTAGCCTGTGCGCCGCGACAGGCCCAGGAAGTCCCGTCACCGGAGCGCGCGGCGGCCGGCGACACTTCCCGAAACAACGAGTATGGGGCGGGGGCGCTGTCCGTTCCCAACGCAGATCCGTTTCCGAGCACGTACCAGCAGCTGGCAGCGCCGCCAACGGTGATCCGAAACGTCACGATTCTGACCGCGGCGGGACCGCGAATCTCCAACGGCGCCCTTCTTCTGCGAGACGGAAAGATCGCCGCGGTCGGCGCATCGGTTGATGCTCCGGCTGGATCGCTGGTTATCGATGGCTCCGGAAAATTCGTCACACCCGGAATTATCGACACGCATTCGCATCTCGGAGTGTATGCGTCCCCCGGTGTCGAGGCCAATAGCGACGGAAACGAGGCAACCAATCCCTCCACACCTCATGTGTGGGCGGAGCATTCCGTATGGCCACAGGATCCTCAGTTTCCGCGCAATCTTGCAGGAGGGGTCACAACGGTGCAGGTCCTGCCGGGCTCGGCAAACCTCATCGGCGGACGCAGTGTCGTGCTCAAGGTCGTGCCATCGCGCACTGTTCAGGGGATGAAGTTTCCGGGAGCAAAATACGGTCTCAAGATGGCGTGCGGCGAAAACCCGAAACGAGTTTATGCGCAGCGCGGTCCATCGACACGCATGGGTAACGTGGCAGGCTACAGAGCGGCGTGGATTCAAGCAGAGCAGTATCGCCGCAAGTGGGATAAGTGGAGCGGAGACAAGAAAGGAGAACCGCCCGCACGCGACCTGGGAATGGAAACGCTGGCTGACGTGCTCCGCGGCAATATCTATGTGCACAACCATTGCTACCGAGCTGACGAGATGGCGCAAATGGTGGATATAGCTGCCGAGTTTGGTTACAAGATTCGGTCATTCCATCACGGTGTGGAGGCGTACAAGATCGCGGATATTCTTGCGAAGAATGAAATATCCGCGTCAGTCTGGGCGGATTGGGGGGCATTCAAGATGGAGGCGATGGACGCCGTGAAGGGGAACCTCGCACTGGTACACAAGGCGGGCGCCCGTTCAATCGTTCATTCTGACGATCCCTCCGGCTCGCAACGTCTCAACCAGGAAGCGGCCAAAGCCATTGCGGCTGGGCGTTTACTCGGGATAGACGTTCATGAAGACGAGGCCATCAAGTGGCTGACGCTGAATGCCGCGTGGGCACTGGGTCTGGACGACAAAATCGGGACAATCCAGGTGGGTAAGAATGCGGACGTTGTCCTCTGGTCCGGTAACCCATTCAGCGTGTACAGCCGTGCAGACAAGGTCTGGATCGATGGCGCGCTCGTCCTGGATCGCGACGATCCGGAGGAAGTCTGGCGAACAGACTTCGAGCTGGGGTACGTGACCGCGCCGCGTGGAGGGACTCGCTGATGACTTCCTCGATCAGGCAAGCGATTGGAGTGTCACGCACGACGGCAATCATCTGCGGATTGCATGTGGCGCTCGCGGTCTCCGTAGCCGCGCAAACGATCGCCATCACCGGTGGCAAGTTGTATCCCGTCAGCAGTGCACCAATCGAGAATGGAACCGTGCTCATTCGCGACGGAAAGATCGTCGCTGTGGGTGCGAACATCGCGATCCCGGAGGGTGCTCAGCGCATCGATGCGTCCGGAAAGTGGGTGACGCCGGGCATCGTCAACCCGGCTACGCAGCTCGGTCTGGTCGAGATTGGACAGGTCGCCGATACTCGTGAAGGCTCAGCGCGTCCGGGAGAGGATGCAATAAATGCGGCGTTCACCGTCTGGGATGGGTTGAATCCGAGTTCAGTTCTACTCGCCCCCGCTCGCAATGAAGGCATAACCACCGCCGTGGTTTTTCCGCAGGGAGGGTTGATTGCGGGGCAGGCCGCAATCGTGGATATAGTCGAAGGTACTGTAAGCGACATGATGCTGCGCTCGCCCGTAGCCATGGTGGCGCAAGTGGGCGACGCCAGTAGCGCCAATGTCGCATCGAGGGGCGAGCTGATGGTGCGGTTGCGTGAGGTACTCGAGGACACAAGGTCATACATGCGCAGACGTGCTGATTTCGAGCGGTCACAAACACGCGACTTTTCCGCGAGCCGTCTCGATCTCGAGGCAATGATACCTGTCGTGCAGGGACGCTTGCCATTTCTCATTCTAGCCGACAAGGCGAGCGACATCGACAACGCTCTAAAGCTTGCCCGCGACTACAACCTGAAACTCATCGTAGGCAACGGTGCCGAGGCGTGGATGGTGGCCGACCGACTGGCGGCCGCAAAGGTTCCCGTCATGGCTGGCGCGATGAACAACATTCCCACGTCGTTCTCGACGCTGGGGCAGCGGCAGGATAACCCCGCACTCCTTCGGAGAGCCGGAGTCGAAGTCATTCTGGTGGGCACCGGGAGCAGCCCGGATGCGTTCAACGTGCGAAACATCAAGCAGGAGGCGGGTAACGCGGTCGCTTATGGCATGGTCTGGGATGATGCTCTGCGCGCAATCACGCTAGCTCCAGCGGAGCTTTTTGGCGTCGCGGATCGTGTGGGCTCGCTGCGAGCTGGACGGGACGCGAATGTCGTGGTGTGGAGCGGCGATCCGTTCGAGCTCTCAACGCGCGTGGAGCACGTGCTTCTCAGAGGAAAGACGGTCACGCTTGGAACGAGTCGCCAGGATCAGCTCATGCAGCGGTACGACACATTGCCTCCGCGGTACTCCAAGCCGTGAAGTTGCGAAAAGTGACATGCGAGCCGAGCGCAGAAGCTGCATGCGGACGTGATTCTCGAGCGGGCTCGGCTCGTGTGGTGATGTTAGCACTGGCGCTGTCAACGGGGATGCTGCTGAGTTGCAGAAGCGGGGGTGCTACTTACACAGAAGAAAACTGCGCAGCTTCCCGCGGCAATATCGACGTGCGATTCACCCAGCCTCGCTCCATCGTCATGCTGGTGCCGGGCAGCGACTCCCTGCGCGTGGACAGTGTCACGAGTGTTCGCGGACGCGACTCGCACACATGCGGGGACACGCTTCACCTGCGCGTCACTCGTTTGGTAAGCGGGGGCCGAAACCGCAGCATTTCGGGGTTCCCCGAACTTCGCCTCGTCCCCGACACTACGGCGACATCCAGCCCAGTGCCACCCTTTCTCAGAATGACGCTTCTGGTGGTCCTGTTCGCAGCTGTTATTGGGGTGGCAGCTTCCTGAAGCTCCCGTTAATCAGTCCGCTGCGTGTCTCCGGCTGGCGCGAGAGGGGCGCGCCGAGCCGTTGTTCGTTAGAGGATTATAGAGCGATCGTGTGCGCTGATCAGACCGGAGGTGTAGCGTCGCCACCAGACGCCGTGGACGTTCCCCCCGATGTGCCAGCAGAGTCAGAAGCGCCGGCGCCGCCGCGTCCTGATTTCCGGGTGGAAAGCATGTCAGAGAGCTGACTCTCCAGGCGGGTCGCCTCAATCTCGTGAAGCGCGAGGGTGCTGCTGAGGCGGCTGTACGTCTCGGTCTCGAGCTCGCGACCAGCGGCGCGCGCGCGGTAAACCGCGTAGCCGAGCGCTTCAGCGGCCTTGTCGGCGAGCTGCCGGGTCCGGAAGGAGTCGAGTCTGACCTTTCCTTCGTCCAGCGCACCCTGGGCCATTTTGCCCGCGCTGTCCAGTTCTTCCTTTAGCTTGTTCCAGAGGGCCATGACCGT
>JACMME010000314.1 GCA_014379205.1 Gemmatimonadaceae bacterium | reverse complement strand
TGGTTTCACTCGGCGCTGGATTGTACGAGGAGCTCTTCTTCAGAGTGCTACTGGTCTCGGCAATAGCGTTTGCAGCCAAAAAGGCGCTTCGCATGCGAGCTGTTCCTGCCGGCGTACTGGCCGTCGGTCTGGGCGCCATAATCTTTTCCGCATTCCACTATATCGGCGCGTACGGTGACCAGCTCGAGCTGCAGTCCTTCACGTTCCGGATGATAGGTGGTCTGTTCTTCAGCGCGCTTTATCTTACGCGGGGCTTTGGTATCACGGCCTGGACTCACGCTCTGTACGACGTCTTTCTTCTGCTAAGCGGTCATTAGTGCAGGAACATCACATCACGGTTCCACGCACCGCACGCTACTACACGCTCGGCGACGCGTACGCCGGCGTGCGGGAGGTCTGGTTCGTCTGTCACGGTTTTTCCCAACTCGCCGGCCGATTTCTTCGCCATTTCTCGGCAATCGACGACGGAGCGCGGCTTATTGTAGCGCCGGAAGCGCTCAACCGGTTCTATCTTGATCCGCCCTCCGTCCCCACTCCCGACCGCAGGGTTGGCGCGACATGGATGACGCGCGAGGACCGGGTCACAGAGATAAGCGATTACATAAGCTATCTCGACACCTTGTACGATTACATCCTTGAGGAATTACCGCGCGACACGGTGCAGGTGAACACTCTCGGTTTTTCTCAGGGCGTGGCGACGGTTAGTCGGTGGGCAGTATTTGGCCGAGCCCGCTTCGATCGGCTGATCCTCTGGGCTGGAGGAGTTCCGGCAGACCTCGATCTACGGCAGCATGCAGACCGGCTTCGCGAAACGCGCCTCCTCCTCGTTGTCGGTGACCAGGATGAGTTCATCAAGCCTGAACACATCGAGGAACAGGAAAAACGGCTTAAGGACTACGATATTCCTTACGAGATGGTCCGCTTCAGTGGCGGTCATGCGGTTACCGCGGATGGTCTCAAGGCCTTCCTGGGGGCCGTCTAGATATCGGACTTTCCTCAGAACTCGCGTCTGCGCACGAGCGCGGCGGACGTCGACAGCAGCGCGATTGCCACTGCCATCCACGCAGCGAGTGGCATGAACGGAAACACCGGCCCGAGCAGATACTTTGCGTGCACCATGTACAATTTTCCACTCATCAGGTCGAAAACGTTGAGTATTTCGAGCCCTGGCAACTTGGTGAGCACATAAAACGCCGCCGAGAAGGCGAGCCCAATGGCGGGTGCGGCGTACTCACCTCGAAGCAGATGCGAGAGCAGGAATCCGAGTGCATAAAAGATCAGACCCCCACCTCCGAGCAACAGTCCGAAACGTACGGACTGAGAGAGAGGGTACACATAGCCCGATAGCGGCGACAGCACAGAGACGATCACGCCGGAAATCAGCGCCAGCACCAGAACTTCCACGATGCCCACCGCGGCGCGCGTAGTGACGAGCAAACCGCGGCTGACCGGCAGCGCCAGCGTGAAACCGGAGGTGCCCAGTTCGTGCTCCCGGACCAGTCCTCCCAGCCCGAGAATCACGGCGCTTATGACCCACAGGAACAGCAGGTATCCATGAAAGAGCGAAAGCCAGACATATAGCGCGTACGGCATCTGCTCGCCGCCGTGAAATGCCTCCCATCCCTGAATAGTGGGTGCCGCACGCACCACGGTCGAAAGCCCCAGCAATGCAAGTACAGCTGCTGAAGCAAGGAAGCGTGCTCGCGTTTCGAGCCACGCCTTGTACGAAAGTATCCACAATGTGCGTAAGTGCAGCGATTGCGGGGCTGCTAGTGTCGGGCTAGTAGTCACGCGTCGCGCTCCGGCGGAACGCTCCCGCGAAGGCGGCTGCGCCTACCAGAAGGGTAACTCCCATTCCGATCCAGTGAACGTCGGCTATCGTCGCACCAGGGTTGCCGGCCATGACGCCCGGCATGTTGAGCGCGCGAACGAACAGTGGCATGGGAGCGCCATCCACATATGGCTGAACGAGAAAGTAGAACATGCCTACAGCGGAGAGCACAAGGAGCACGGGAGCATGCTCGCCATCTACTACGGCTGACACCCAGAGCGATACCGCGAGCGGCACTAGTGCGCCTGCCACAAGCAGTGATACGTGCAGCAGCGCGTGCGCCGATGGATACTCGGCGCCCACAACCCGGGAACCCGACAGGATCACCGCGGCCGCGACCGCACCCAGCGCGACAAGCTCGGCGATGGCGACAGCGGCACGCGCGGCAAGCAACTCCCATCGCCTGATCGGCAGCGAGAGCGTGAATCCCGCTGTGCCGTAGGCTGCTTCCCGCGTGAGGCCACCGACGCCGAGTAGTACCGCGAAAACGACGAAGGCTTTCTGCAGCATGTCTTCAAACAGGAAGTGCCAGATGAAGAACGGGTAATCCTCCAGTGCGCGGTAAAACCAGGGTGAATAGTCCCAATCGGGATGCCGAATGAGATCCAGGCGCCAACGCGATATGATCCATGGGTGCATCAGGGTGAAGAACGCACAGATGCCTACGACAACCAGCGTGCCGACCGTGAATCGCGTGCGCGTTTCACGCCAGGCCTTGAGCGCCAACGCGCGCCAAACAGCGGAGCGGCCGCGGTAGCTCGCTGGCACGTGCGGTGAAGCTGCGATCGTGGTGGAAGTCATGCTCGCGTCCCGATGCTCTCGAGAAGAACTTCCTTTAGCGTCAGCGGTGTGACTTCGACCGACGATGTAGGATACTGATGCAGCTGCTCGACGATTGTCTTGACGTTGTGAGAGGCGATGACCGACACTATGCGTCCGTCGACGTGCACGCGGCGGACCCCGGCAAGCGCGCCGAGATCGACGTTGTTGGGCTCATCATAGACGGCACGGATGCGCCGAAACTGCTCCTTCACGGCATCCAGTGTCGTGTCCAGCACGAGGCGCCCGCGATCGATCATCAGAACGCGGTCGGCGATCTGCTCAACCTCCGCAACCTGGTGCGACGAAAAGAAAATGGTGGCGCCGTCCGCCGACGCCGCTACTACGAACTGCAGTACCATCTCCGCCGCAACCGGGTCCAACCCTTCCGTTGGCTCGTCCAGAATGAATAGATCGGCGCCTCGCGCCAGAGCCAGCAGCAGCGCGGTTTGAGTGCGCATTCCCTTGGACAGCTTCTTGGTGACACGGTCCAGCGGCAATCGAAACTCACCCAGGAGGCGCTGCTCGACGTCGGTGCGCCAGGTCGGATAAAATGCCTTTGTGAATGAGATCAGCTGGCCTACGGTCATGTAGTCATACAGCCGCTTGTCCTCAGCGACGTAAGCAACCCGCCTGCGCATCGCGAGACTGGCCGTCTGGTCGGTGATGTCGTGTCCCAGAACGCGACCACCGCCGGAGGTGGGCCGCATCATCCCGAGCAGCATCTTGATTGTGCTGCTCTTTCCAGCGCCGTTCTGTCCGAGAAAACCGGTGATCGAGCCAGTCTCCACGTATAGCGAAAGTCCGC
>JACMME010000313.1 GCA_014379205.1 Gemmatimonadaceae bacterium | reverse complement strand
GGATTAGGCTGCGTTGGCGCCCCCGCCGATTACCCATGCCTATCGCCACTTCATAACCGAGGCGACAGGGTAAGCGCTACATCTCGCTCCTAATCTCAGCTAATCGAACGTCATCTGGTTTGAATTTCGTCCCCCTGACTGCGTTGTAAAGGCGAACTTGTATCGGATTTCGGCCATCCAGAACCGAAACGCGAATTATTCACACCTTCCAAATGGTGGAGTGGTCGACGTTGATGCCGCGCTCGGCCAGGAGTTCCTGAACCTCGCGATACGACAGACTGTAGCGCAGGTACCACCGGATTGCCCACACGATGATCTCGGGCTCGAACTGTCGCTATTTGAAAAGTAATTACCGGGGATCATCCGTGCCTCTCAGCTACCAACCCATCGCCAGATCCTTGCAACACTACCGAGTGAGGTGGGTTGCCAAGGGAGATCCCGTTGGCCAAGCAAAATCATCGGCCGGTTGTTCGCTGTGTAAATTGCACTGTCGACTACCAATTCTTTGCCTTGGCCGATTCTCGCAACGAAACCCCGCGCTGGGGCAATCCGACCAATAGCGTGAACAACGCCGCATTCGGTCAGATCCTCAGTGCGAGCGGAGAACGCGAGTTGCAGTCGGCAGTGCGGATCACGTTCTGACAGGTGGGCGAGCCGTTATGACGGCTGTTTGCAACTCGTGCGCGCATCTGGCAGCGCGGCAGTAAACACTTGCGGGGCGGCTCCGAAATGAGTGCGAAGTTGCAGCAGCGTGGAGAGCTGGATCCTACTTCTGGCTCAGTCTCGCACGGTCGGCAGCAACCAGCCAGCACGACCGGTAGCAGCAGGAATGCTTCGAGTTCGCGCGCCCGAAGCTTCCCATGCCGCTGGTGAAAACGAAGAGCGGCTCCTAACCAGTTAGAGCTTCCACCCCTCGCGGTATGGCGGATTCACCAACTGGTTAGCCTCGCCATTATTCGTAATCGCCACTTTGGCGCTGTCCCATTCCAGGTAGCGGGCCGTCCGCGCGGCGAGCGTCCCGAGCAGAGCGACCTCCACCATGCGGCCGCCCACTTCGAAGTTGCAGGTTGCGGGTTTGCCGCCCTTGGCTGCCTGGATCCATTCGCGATAATGGCCGATGCTCCTCGGTAGCGTCTTTGCAGGTGCCTGGAAATCCTTGAATTGCTTCTCGGGGAGGAGAAGCGGGCGTCCACCGTAATAGCCCGTCAGCATTTTGCCTTTCGTACCCACAAACAGCAGCCCGTTGGTGGGTAGTTGCTTGCGGCGGTCCAATTCAACCGGTCGATGAGGGCGCATGCCGCCATCGTACCAGTGAAGCCTAAGCGGCGGGTGGCTGCCACGGGCCGGGAAGTCCCAGGTGACTACGGACGCGTAGCTCTCGGTCTCAGGCGTTTGCACCAGCCGCGGGAGGATTTCTTTTCCGTCCGGAAACATTTGGAAGAGACCGCCGTGCATTTTGACGCGGTTGCCGTCGACGCTCGCTGGCGAGCCGAGTTCAAGCGCCTCGTAGAATACGTGAAACGCGTGGCAGGCCATATCGCCCACGGTTCCGGTGCCAAAGTCCCACCAGGAGCGCCAAGTCCAGGGATGGTAGAGCGGGTGATAGGGTCGATAGGGAGCCGGGCCGATCCACAGATCCCATTCCAAGCCCTCTGGCACAGCCGGTCGCTGCTGGGGGCGCTCCAACCCAGCGGGATAAAGAGGATGATCGCACCAGACATGCACTTCCTGAACACGGCCAATGACGCCGGAGAGCAGCAATTCGGCGGTGCTTTGCGCCTCATCACTTCCTGAAGTCTGCACGCTCATCTGCGTCGCGATTCCCGCTGCCCGAGCCGCCTCCCTCACGGTGCGCGCTTCGAAGAGATTGTGCGTCAGCGGCTTCGCGCCGTACACGTGCTTGCGGCGCCTGATCGCTTCCATCAGCACCATCGCATGATTGTGATCGGGCGTGGCTACAATCACCGCGTCAATGTTTTTCTCCTCCCGGTCGAACATCTGGCGGAAGTTGCGATAAACGGGCGCTTCCGGATACTTGCGGAAGACAGGCGCAGCAAAGCTATGGTCGACATCGCAGAGCGCGACGACGCGCTCGCTGGCGCATCCTTGGAGGTAGCGACGACCCATGCCGCCGACACCGACGCCTGCGATGCGCAGTGTATCGCTCGGCGCCTGGTAGCTGGGACCTCCTAAGACGTGGCGCGGCACCACCAATGCCGCTACGCCGGCAACTGTTATCGCACGGCGGGTGGGAGTCGCTCCAGCACCCTTTTTTGTGACATCTGGATCCATGTCTTGGTTCCTCCTGTGGCGAGTCCAACCCGTGTTAAGTCCGCGGTCGCAACGGTCGGACATAGATGTTCCGAAACGCAACTGCTCCGTGGTCGCCTTGCAGCATCAACGGGTTCTCGGCTGCTTCCGGCAGCTTCATTCCGGAGCGAGTGGGACCGTCACATAGGACGTTCTCATGAACCGTGACGCCGTTGTACAGGACGCGTTCAAACCTCGCGTCCGCTGTCTTTACGCCCGCGCTGTTGTAACGCGGAGCACGGAAGTGGGTGTAAAGCGACTGCCATTGGCCGGGCGGTCGGGACGCGTTGCTGCGCGGAGCGAATCCGCCGAATCCTTTGCCGTTGTCCCAGCGCTGGTAGATGCCGCCGCCGTCGCTATGAGTCAGCGGCCGGGTAGAGCCGTAGCTGTCGAATACCTGCACTTCATACAGCCCATGATGATACACGCCAGAGTTGGATCCTTTCGCCAGCAAGAACTCCAGGTACAGCTCAAAATCCGCAAGTTTACCCTCGGTAACTAGATTCATGGTGCGCGCTTCGAGCCCGTTGACGATGATGCCACCTGGCGCGCCTATCGCCCGGAGCCCTTCGGATGCTTCCGACGCGTCCCAGGATACAGAGGTCGCAGTGAACCATTCCGGCGTTCCACTCGCGACTTTATCTGCGCCGAGAGCGAGTCGCCAGCCGGAGAGATCCTTTCCATTGAGAAGCGGCATCCAACCCTTGCCTGAACGGAACGGCGCTTTAGGAAGCGATGCGGTAGCCGCGAAAGACTCGGAGAGTGGCAGCGCGCCCAAGGCGAGGAATGTTCTACGATTCAGACGCATTCAGTTTGACTATACTCCCGGGTGTCACTCCAGTCCCAGCAGCCGATGCGATGTCCCCGTCCAAGTCTGGGACTCCCGCGATAGTTCATCCGGTAACAGCCCCCGGCACAAGCCACGCGTAGGAACGGGATGCTCATGGTTTTCGTTGCGAGAATCGACCAAGGCAAAGAATTGGTAGTCGACAGTGCAATTTACACAGCGAACAACCGGCCGATGAATTTCGCTTGGCCAACG
>JACMME010000312.1 GCA_014379205.1 Gemmatimonadaceae bacterium | reverse complement strand
GCAGAAGAAGCGGGAACGACCGGGTGATTCCGTCGGACGGAACCTCGAACTGAGGCTCATATGAACGGCTACAACTTCACGGAACGGGTGCGAAAAGTCCTGGCGATGGCGCGCGAGGAGGCTGCGAGGCTGCACCACGAGTACGTCGGTACGGAGCATATCCTGCTCGGTCTTATTCGAGAGGGGGAAGGGGTCGCGGCGGCAGTCCTTCAGAATCTCTCCATCGATCTGGACGAAATTCAGCAAAAGATCGAGGAGCAGGTCAAGAAGGGGAAAGCTACGCAGGCGACCGGTCCGGACCTTCCCTACACATCTCGCGCGAAGAAAGTGCTGGAGCTCGCAATGAACGAGGCGCGCGAGCTCAATCACAGCTACGTGGGAACCGAGCATCTTCTGCTGGGCCTTCTCAGGGAGGAGAAGGGGATCGCGGCGCAGGTACTTACGGATATCGGGGTAAACCTCGAAACGGCGCGGGCTGAGACGCTTCGCCTGCTCGGCAGCGAAATGCCGCAGACCGGAGCGACGGCGCAGCAGAGCAACCAGCCTCCGCCACAGTCCGCAAAGGGGGAGAAGAAATCGAAAACTCCCGCCCTCGACCATTTTTGCCGGGATCTCACGCAACTCGCAGCTGAGGGACAGCTCGATCCAACCATCGGCCGAGCAAAGGAAATTCAGCGTGTGATGGAAGTGCTCACGCGTCGAAAGAAGAACAACCCTGTACTCATTGGGGAACCGGGCGTAGGCAAGACAGCGATCGTTGAAGGGCTTGCTCAGCTCATCGCGAACGGCGAGTGCCCTGAGTCGCTACGCGACAATCGCGTACTTGCGCTCGACATGGCCGCAGTCATAGCCGGCACGAAATATCGCGGCCAGTTCGAGGAGCGGCTCAAGGCGGTAATGAACGAGATCGCCCAGAACAAGAACGTGATACTCTTCATCGATGAGCTGCACACACTCGTTGGGGCGGGTGCGGCTGAAGGCGCCATCGACGCCAGCAACATGCTCAAGCCGGCGCTTGCGCGCGGAGAGCTGCAGTGCGTAGGTGCCAGTACGCTCAACGAGTATAGAAAGTACATCGAGAAGGATGGTGCTCTCGAGCGGCGTTTTCAGACCGTTATCGTGGATCCTCCCACGGTCGAAGAGACCGTTGAGATTCTCAAAGGCCTTCGCAAGAAGTACGAAGATCACCATCACGTATCCATACCGGACCAGACGCTGGTGTCGGCGTCCAAGCTGTCCGAACGCTACATCACCGACCGTTTCCTTCCCGACAAGGCGATCGATGTGATCGACGAGGCGGGGGCGCGTGCGCGGCTCGCGGCTCAGGCTCCGCCTGCCGAAGTGGCGAACCTGAAGGCGAAGCTCGAGGATGTGAATAGCGAGAAGGAAGCGGCCGTTCGCGATCAGAACTTCGAAAGCGCAGCCTCGCTACGCGACAAGGAGCGGGAAATTCAGGGTGAGATCCGCCGGAAGCAGGAGGAGTGGGAGAAGCACCGGCAGTCGTATCGCCCCGTGCTTGGGGAGGAGGAAATCTCATTCATAGTGAGCCGGTGGACCGGCATTCCTGTCATGCGTCTGCAGGAAGCGGAGAGCTCGCGCCTGCTTCGTATGGAGGAGGAGCTGCACGCCAGCGTGGTGGGTCAGGACGAGGCAATCAAGGCCTTGGCACGTTCCATCCGCCGGAGCCGCGCGGGACTCAAGGATCCCAATCGACCAATCGGCACCTTTATCTTCTCCGGACCCACGGGCGTGGGCAAGACGGAGCTTGCGCGGGCATTGGCGAAATTCCTCTTTGCTGACCCGTCGGCCCTGATTCGAGTCGACATGAGCGAGTACATGGAGAAGTTCTCTGTCTCGCGCTTGATCGGAGCGCCTCCAGGTTACGTTGGCTACGAAGACTCCGGAACGCTCACGAAGGCGGTGCGGCGGAAGCCTTACAGCGTCGTGCTCCTGGATGAAATTGAGAAAGCGCACGCCGACGTCTTCAACATCCTTTTACAAGTGCTGGATGAGGGGCATCTGACCGACAATTACGGACGCGTCATCGACTTCAAGAACACCGTGGTAATCATGACGTCGAACGTGGGTGCGCGTGACATAACGAAGGGGAAATCGCTTGGTTTCTCGGAAAAAAGCGACGAGCGGGATTCGTTCGATCGCATGTCCGAGAAGGTTAAGGAGGAGTTGCAGCGGGTATTCAATCCGGAATTTCTGAACCGCCTGGACGATACCATTGTCTTCCACCCTCTGTCGCGCGAACACATCTCGAAGATCGTTAGCATCTTGCTCCGGGATGTTCAGAAGCGGCTCGTGGATGAAGAGCTAACGCTCAAGCTGACTGACAACGCCGTGGAGTTTCTTGGGACACAGGGCTTTGATGAGAAGTTCGGCGCCCGGCCGCTCAAGAGGGCAATTCAGCGGTACATTGAGGATCCGCTTTCGGAGAAGATTCTCACCGCGGAATTCGCAAAGGGAGAAGAGGTCGAGGTGGATGTCTCGGCGGACCAGAAGAAGCTGGAGTTCCGCGTTTTGACAAAGACACCGTAGTCGGAAGCCAATATTTGGTGGTGCGGCCGGAGGCGAACCTAACAGGGCTCTCTCCGGCCGCTTACGTGTATATTACTGCCATGCGACGACTTTACTTCTTAGCGGCCTTGTTAGCCGGTGGAGCCATGCCGGCGCTGGCCCAACGATCAACGGGCGTTTGTGCCACTCCTGACTCCCTAATCGTTCGCGGTAATACGCGTGTAAGCGACGCCACGATCCGGGCGGATGCGGGAATACGGTTGACGGACACGTTGAACCACATCGTGATTCAGAGAGCCATAGCTGGCGTCTTTGCCTCCGGACAGTTCGACGACGTCAAAATTACGTGCGAGCCTGCAGCAGACGGCGCGCGTGCGAGTTACGTAGTCGAAGTGAGGGAGCGTCCAGTACTCGGCGAAGTTAGCGTGACCGGCGTGAAGAATCTTTCGGGCCGCGATGTCAGGGAGCGCGTGGACCTGCTCATTGGCCGAGCAATCGATCCGTCCCAGGTAGCACGCGCAGTTCAGCGCATCGACTCTCTTTACGAAGCGGGAGGATACTTCCTCGCGACTGTTAAGCCAGAGACCACGGTTGTAAACGGCAAAACCAAGCTCACTTTCCGTATCGACGAAGGCAGGCGTCTCGCCGTGTCCGGGATTGTGGTTGAGGGGAACAAGCGGTTGACCGATGGTCAGGTCGTAGGCGCGATGAAAACCCGGCCAGAAGGTTTTTGGTGGTTCAGGCGTGGGGGCTTTGATGAGGAAGAATACGCCGCGGATATCGGCGACCGAATTCCCAAGCGATACGCGACCGACGGTTTCGTGGATTTTCAGGTCACGCAGGACACCCTCGTGGTCGACCGTGACCGGGGCAAGGCACTGATCCGCGTCAATGTCGAAGAGGGACCTCGCTATCGCGTCGGCTCCTTCGAAGTTGTGGGTAACAGGCGGTTTTCATCCGAGGAAATCGGCCGTTTCTTCCCGTTTACAAAGCGCGACCCTTCGGTGATGGATCGCCTCAAGGGAGTTATCGGGAGAGGAATCGATAAGACGAATGCGTTCGATCAGGCTCAATGGGATGATGCAATACAGCGCGTCAACACAGCCTATTACAACGAGGGATACATACAGGCTCGCATAACGCCCGTCGTAGATCGCGTTGTGATGCCTGATTCCCAGCACGCGGTGAACCTGCGATGGGAGATACAGGAAGGGTCACCAGCGACGATCAACAAGATCGAGATCGGGGGGAACGATTACACGACGGAAGCATGTATCCGCGACCAGCTCATCATTCTTCCGGGTGATGTTTTCAATTACGACCGACTGATCAGAAGTTACCAGAACATCGGCAACCTCGGCTTTTTCGAGCAGCCAATGCCTTTCCCGGACACACGCCCTGCGAACGACAAGGGAGACATTGACATTGTCTTCAACGTCAAGGAGAAGCAGACAGGAAGTGTGAATTTCGGCGCATCGATGGGGCAGGGTACTGGCGTAGGTGGTTTTCTCGGACTGGATCAGCCCAACGTATTCGGACAGTGCAAGCGCGTGTCCCTGAATTGGTCATTCGGACGATACAACAACGATTTCCAGCTCAGCTTCACCGATCCTGCTATTCGGCAATCGCGCATTTCGGGAACGGTGTCGGCCTACCATACCCGCTCGCGCTTCACGGTTGCCGATCTCGGCCGCACTACGCGCTCCGGCGGTTCGTTGCAATTCGGCTTCCCCGTCAGATGGTCGCCTTACACCCGCGTGTTCGTGTCCTACGGCGGCGAGCAGGTGAAATCGAGCGGCGGATTGTTCGACCGGGATACGCTGCCCGGGTTCAGCAGAGACGGATTTCGCTCCACACTGGGGATTTCGACAACTCACGATACTCGAATCGACATGCCGTTTGCCTCGGCAGGCGGGATGCAGACGCTGAGCGCGCAGTTCAATGGAGGACCACTCGGCGGCTCAGCGAACTTTCAGCGGTACACCGGGGAGATGCGCGCCTACGCGCCCCTTGGCCAATTCGGTGGAGAAAAGCCTGGTTCGCAGCCAGTCAAGTTCGTCCTTGGCCTCACCACCAGGGCCGGAACCGTATTCGGCGATGTGGGTCCCTTCCTGGTATCGCAGAAGTTCGCGCTGGGAGGCACGCAGTATGGCGAGCTTCTGCGAGGTTACGAGGAATTTTCGATCTCGCCACAAGGGTACGTGACTGGAACCAGCACGTACAATGCTCGACGCGAATCGTTTGGCAGCGCGTTCTTCTCCACTACGGCGGAGCTGGGTCTACGCCTGAATCAGCAGGTGTACGCCAACCTCTTCTTCGATGCGGGAAATGTCTGGAATCGGCCGCGTGACTTTGACCCGACTCGCCTGTTTCGCGGCGCGGGAATTGGCGTAGCGCTTATCACGCCGCTTGGTCCACTCGGGCTGGATTGGGCGTACGGTTTCGACCGGCTCGACGCGGCGGGGCGTCCCGACCCCAAGTTCCAACTGCACTTCCGACTCGGAAACATCTTCTAACAGGAGTTTCGTGATGGGATACAAGTCTCGTTCAGTGATGCTATCGTTTGCCATTCTTGGGGCATTTAGCGCTCCGGCGATGGGGCAGGCGGCGGCACCTAAAATCGTGTATTTGAATTCGCAGCAGATTCTCGCGCAGGCCCCCGGCCGCGCGGAGGCTGAGGCGCAATTTCAGAAGGAGCTGGCTACCTACCAGACGCAAGTAAAGCGCATGGGCGATTCGCTCAATGTTCTCGTCGCTGCGTACAACAAGCAGGAAGTCATTCTAAGTCCGGCGGCGAAAGAGGCGAAGCAGAAAGAGCTTCAGGGCAAGGAACAGGAGTTCGAACAGCGGCGTCGGCAGCTCGAGCAACAGGCCCAGAAACGGGAGGCAGATCTCACGCGGCCCATTCTGGATCAGATTCAGAAAGTCATCAACGACATGCGGACTGAAGAGGGTTACACTTTCATTCTGGATGCGGGCTCTACCGCGGGAGTGGTCGTTGCCGCAGACAAGAATCTTGACGTCACGGAAAAGGTGCTGGTACGCCTCCGCACGCTAGCCGCCGCCCCGAAAACGGGCGCGACAAGGCCTGCGACATCAACCGGGCCAACGGCCAATCCATCAGGTGCCACGCGTCCGAAGCCTCCAGCGCAGCGTTGAAGGATCGGTCCGAAGCGCATGATTCCGGCGGTGGGGGAACTCGTTCCCTCACCGCCGCTGCTATTGCGGGGCTTGTTGGCGGAAAACTCATTGGCGATGGAAACGTGGAGGTGCGTGGAGTAGCGCCACTGGACAGAGCATTGCCCACCGAGATCAGTTTCCTTGGGGTGGCGAAGTATGCGCCGATGCTCATGACCTCGCGTGCAGGAGCGTTACTTGTGTCGCCCGCTCTGGCGGGTACGGCGGGAGGCCCCTCGACTCGCATTCTGGTCGATCGCCCCCATGAGGCGATGCTGGCGCTCATTCCAGAACTGTACGACGCACCGGCCGCACCAGGCGGGATTCATCCGACCGCGGTGCTCGGCCGTGGCCTCAGGATGGGCGGCGACGTGTTCATTGGCGCGTACGCAGTTATCGGAGAAGGCGTCGTGCTGGGCGACCGTGTGCTCATTGATAGCCACTGCGTTCTTGGGAAAGGAGTAACGGTCGGAGCAGACACTCATCTCTTCTCCTCGGTAGTCCTGTATCCAGGCGCCGTAGTTGGTGCGCGGGTGCGTTTGCACTCCGGGGTACGGGTCGCGACTGATGGATTCGGCTATGTATTCAAGGACGGAGCGCACCAAAAGCTGCAGCACGTCGGCCGATGCGTGATTGGCGATGACGTGGAGATCGGCGCGAACAGCACGATCGATCGAGGGAGCATCGATGATACCGTTGTCGGTTCAGGCACCAAAATCGACAATCTCGTGCACGTTGGTCACAACGTCCGGATCGGTCGAATGTGCCTTATCATGGCGCAGGTTGGCATTGCTGGATCCGTGCACATAGAAGACGGCTGTATCCTGGCGGGGCAGGCGGGAATCGGTGGGCACGTCACGATAGGAAAGGACACGCGAATAGGAGGACAGGCCGGTGTTTTCGGGGATGTACCGCCTGGCGAGGCGTGGTCCGGGTATCCTGCGCGCCCGCACAAGCAATCGTTGCGCGCGCATGCGGCAATGTTGAAGCTTCCCGACATCATCAGGCGCGTTGAGCGGATGCTGGACCCGAAGGAGCCGTAATGTCCGTGCGGCACTCGATCTCGGAGCGGGTGACACTGGAGGGCATCGGCTTGCATCTCGGTCGCATGTGTCGCCTTACCTTCGTTCCGGCATCGGGGGGTACCGGCGTTGTATTCAGGCGCACAGACCTGCCGGGCTCGCCCGAAGTGCCGGCGACCGTCGACCAGGCAGTGGTGAGTGAGCGCCGCACACAGCTTGCTAACGGCGAAGGCGCTCTTCATACCGTCGAGCATGTGCTGGCTGCTGTCGCTGGTCTCGAAGTAGACGACCTGGTGATCGAAATGGACGCCGCAGAGCCGCCGATTCTGGATGGCAGCTCGGCCCTATACGCTCAGGCATTGACTCGTGCAGGAATACAGGACCGTCCCGGAGCTGTGGAGTATCTGGAGCTGTCCAGGCAGGTAAGTCTTCGCGACGGAGCATCGGAGTACGTCGCATATCCAGCGCCGGATCTGCAGGTCAAGGTTACAATTGAATTTCCGCATCCCCTGATCGGCAGGCAGACGTGCGAGTATCGTATAACGGGGGAAACGTTCAATCGGGAGCTGGCGCGTGCGCGAACCTTCGGTTTCGTGCACGAAGTGGAGCTGTTGCGGGGCAAGGGGCTAATTCAGGGCGCATCAACGCACAACGCAGTCGTTCTCGACGAGAGCGGCGTTGTTGGTGCCGAGCTTCGCTGGCCGGATGAGTTTGTGCGGCACAAGGCTCTTGATTGCGTAGGAGACCTGGCGCTTGCCGGCAAACGCGTCCGGGCGCGTGTGGTGGCTGTTCGTCCCAGCCATCGCGGAACAGTGATGCTGGTCCGGGAGATGGTCAAACTCGCTGCAAAGGAGCGACCGCGGATGATGAGTATCGAAGAGATCATGCGAGCTCTGCCACATCGATATCCCTTTCTTCTCGTGGACCGAATACTCGAGATAGAGGAAAAACGTATCGTTGGACTCAAGAACGTCACGATCAACGAGCCATTCTTCCAGGGGCATTTTCCCGGGCATCCGATCATGCCTGGAGTATTGATCATAGAATCGATGGCACAGGTCGGCGGCATGCTACTGATGGGAACAGTGGCAGATCCGGAGAGCAAAGTCGTGTACTTCATGTCGCTCGACAACGTGAAATTTCGCAAGCCCGTAAAGCCCGGAGACCAGATCCGGTTCGAGATCGACATGCAGCAGATGCGAGGGAGGATCTGCAAGATGCGTGGTGTTGGCTACGTCGACGGCGAAGTCGTTGCCGAGGCAGAAATGGTGGCGATGGTACGCGATAGATGAACGCACGCATCCATCCCACGGCGATCGTCTCGCCGGATGCTATCATAGGGGAGGGAGCCGACATTGGACCTTATGTAATCATCGGCGAAGACTGCTCCATAGGGGAGGGTTGCGTGATCGCCGCGCGTGCAACTCTGGAAAGGCACGTCAGGCTTGCGCCGCGCGTGAAGGTCGGCATTGGCACCGTGCTTGGAGGCGATCCGCAGGATCTCAAGTTTCAGGGCGAGGCAACGACTGTCGAGATTGGGGAGGGAACGACGATTCGGGAATACAGCACGATCAATCGCGGTACGTCGCAGTCCATGAAAACCACTGTGGGTCGCAACAGCTTTCTCATGTCGTACGTGCACCTGGCTCACGACTGTCACGTAGGTGACGGCGTCATACTGGCCAACGGCGTGCAGCTCGCCGGGCACGTCACCGTGGAAGATCGCGCGATTATCTCAGGACTTGTGGCTGTGCACCAATTTGCGAGGATTGGTATGCACAGTTTTGTGGGAGGAATGTCGCGTGTAGCGCAGGACGTTCCGCCCTTCCTCAAGGCGGTGGGAAATCCGATGAAGCTATATGGTCTCAACAGCGTTGGACTCCGCAGGCATAACTTCGACGAAGCGGTGCTGCGTGAGCTGAAGCGGGCTTACAGACTGTTCTTCAGATCGGAGCTGAACGTGTCGCAGGCACTGGAGCGTGCTCGATCGGAGCTCGAGGTTGGGCCGGAGATCGAACACTTTCTCGCGTTCGTCCAGGGAACTCAGCGCGGGCTCGCCATGTGATCGCGCCACTGCGCGTCGGAACCGTTGGTGCCGGGAGCCTCGGCTACCACCACATCCGGATATTGCGAGATCTGCCGGGAGTCGTGTTCGCCGGGTTTGCCGAAGCTCGGGCGGAACGGGCGGAGGCTGTGGCAACGGAGCTGGGAGTTACCTACTTCCAGTCGCTGGAATCCCTGCTGGATGTGACCGACGCGATTACGGTGGTCGTCCCGACGCCTAACCATCACGAAGTGGCGCGCTTTGCGTTGGAGCGTGGGAAGCATGTGCTCATTGAAAAGCCGCTAGCATCGACGATCGAGGAGGCTGACGACCTAATCTCGATCGCCGCCCGCACCGGCGCGATTATCCAGACGGGGCATGTCGAGCGCTTCAACAGAGCAATTCGTGCGGCGCTGCCGTTCATCGAAGTTCCGAGATTTCTCGAGAGCGATCGCCTCGCTCCCTTCAATCCGCGAGGTTCGGATGTAGCGGTTGTACTGGATCTCATGATCCACGATATCGATCTCGTGCGCACGCTTGTAGGCGGACACGTCGTGGATCTCTCCGCAGTGGGTGTCCCTGTGCTCACGCCTTCGGTAGACATAGCCAACGCGCGGCTCACCTTTGACACGGGTGCTGTCGCCAACATTACAGCGAGCCGCGTATCGCGCGACCGAATGCGGAAGATCAGAATCTTTCAGCGGAGTGGTTACCTGTCGCTCGACCTCGCGCAGGGAAACGGAGAGTTCTATCGCATGCGTGGCGACGTGGATACCGCGACGCTGATGAAGTCTCCGCAGGAATTGCTCGCATTCGTGGAACGCCTTCCTCTGGAGGCGCCTGAGGGTGAGCCGTTGCGCCTGGAATTCGAGAGCTTCGTCGCCGCTGTGCGCGGTCTGGGTCCCCTGGTGGTGTCTGGAGAGGACGGGCGAGAAGCGCTGGCTGTGGCGCTGAGAATCGTCTCGGAAATCGAAAGGACTCTACCGGCCCTGGCGGGGCACGTCATGCCGGGAAGTGGCGAGTAGGATTCGGCAGTGGCAGGGACTTCCGCAGGTTCGCGTGCAATCCTATTCGTTGCTGGGGAGACGTCCGGTGATCTGCACGCGGCTGCTGTCGCGCGCGAAATACGCCGGCGCGCGCCCGACGTAGATCTCTGTGGAATCGGTGGAACTCGAATGGAACGGGAAGGGGTCAGGCTGACCGAGCATGTTAGCCGGCTGTCTGTCATGGGGTTTGCGGAGGTATTGCGGCACATCCCGCGGCACTACCAACTGCTACGAGAGGTTACGTCCAGAATCCGGAGCGGTTCAGCGGGACTTGTGATTCTGGTGGATTATCCAGGTTTCAACATGAAGGTCGCGCGTGCTGCGTACCAGGCGAACGTCCCGGTTCTGTATTACGTCGCTCCGCAGGTTTGGGCGTGGGGCGCCAATCGAATCGCAAAGCTCGCGGAGTACGTCACCAAGGCAGCCGTGATCCTTCCTTTCGAGGAAGCGCTGCTTCTCGCAGGCGGAGTGGACGCGACGTTCGTCGGCCATCCATTGCTTGACCGTGCCGTGTCGCTTCCATCGTTGCAGCAGGCGCGCCAGAAGTTGGCGCTGCCATCGGGCCCCCCCGTACTGGCGCTCTTTCCCGGAAGCCGGCCGCAGGAACTTGCACATCACCTTGCTGTGTTCGTCGCGAGCGCTCGAGAGCTGGAGCAGCGGGTGCCCGGTTTGCGCGTAGTCGTGAGCGGTGCGCCGGATATCCGAATCGATCCTTCCATCTGCCCGTATCCGGTGATAACCGAAGATTCCTTCACTGTCCTGAGGGCCGCCGATGCAGCGCTTTGCAAGAGCGGCACGACAACGCTCGAGGCGGCCGTCGCGGGTTGTCCACTCGTTATCGGATACAAGACGAGCCGATGGACCTACGCCCTGGCGCGGCGACTGGTCAAGGTGCCGCACATCGGACTCGTGAACATAGTTGCTGAACGAGTTGTCGCACCGGAGTTCGTTCAGGACGCTTTTCTTCCCGCCAATGTTGCATCCGCGCTCGAGCCGCTGCTCGATCGGTCGAATCCCACGCGCGTCGGCGTGTGCGCCGATCTCGGCGAAGTGCGACGCAAGCTTGGCTCTCCTGGTGCGGCCGTCCGTGTAGCCGAGATGGCGCTCGATCTTCTCGCGTGAACGAGTCCGCGCGAGACCGTCGTAGAGCGCGGCGGATCGAGTGGAGCGTGCGCGCCGGACTGGTCGCGTTTCGCGCATTGGCATCGACATGGCGCATCAACGAAGTAAATGGCGGCGTCATTCGCCGGCTACGCGCGTCGCGCCAGCCTTTCATTCTCGCGTTTTGGCACGGCCGCATGCTTCCGCTGCTCTGGCATCACCGAGGTCAGGGAATCAACATCCTGGTAAGCGAGCACGGTGACGGCGAGATCATAGCACGAGTCGCGAAGGCTCTGGGTTGTCGCACAATTCGCGGATCGACATCGCGCGGCGCAGAGCGGGCGCTGCTTGGCTTGATTCGCACGGTTCGCGAAGGTGGTGAGATCGCAATCACGCCGGATGGCCCCCGTGGCCCAGCCGAATCATTCGCAACCGGCGCTCTGGTTGTGGCTCAAAGATCAAAGGCTCCGGTTGTTACGCTGGCAGCCGGCTCGTCCAGCGCGTGGCGGCTGAAGAGCTGGGATGGATTCATGATTCCGAAACCGTTCGCTCGCGTGACGATAGCGTACGGAGCGCCGGAACTTTTCGCGGAGATGAGCGCGCGGGAAGCGGCCGCGCATGCTCCGCGCATGCGGAGCGCACTGGCACAGCTCACAACGTCCGCTGATGCCGGCGATGTCGCTCATTGAAGGTATCTGGCGCGGCGAAGGCACGTTGCTGCTCACGACGCGCCGGCTCCTCACGCCGCTTTCAATCCTGTATCGACTCGGTATCTCCGGACGCAACGCACTGTATGACGCGGGGATTTTGCGGTCCGTGACACCAGTCATTCCGGCCATCAGCGTTGGTAATCTCAGTGTGGGCGGGACTGGAAAAACTCCGGTATCGTCATGGATCGCCAGCCGGCTCCGCGATCGCGGTGCGCATCCAGCCATCGTGCTGCGAGGCTACGGCGATGACGAACCGCTGGTCCACCGGCGCTTGCAGCCCGACGTGCCGGTGATCGCTTCTCCCAACAGGGTGGACGGCATTGAGCGAGCAGCGTTGCAGGGTGCCGACCTGGTGGTTCTGGATGACGCGTTCCAGCACCGCCGAGTCCGGCGCGTGGCGGATGTCGTGCTCATCAGTGCGGATCAGTGGACCGGGAGTGCGCTGCCGCTGCCTGCCGGTCCGTGGCGTGAGCCCCTTTCGGCCTTGAAGCGTGCGACGCTGATCGTAATTACGCGTAAGGCCGTGACCGACGCCGCATGCGATTCCACGCGCTCTGCCATTCATGATTCCGCGCCCGGCCTGCCGATCGCCATTCTCAGTCTCGAACTTGGTGAGATCCAGCGCGTGGATAGCTCGAGCCCGGCAGATGTCAGCGAGCTCCGCGGAACATCTGTGCTGGCCATCGCTGCTGTGGCGGATCCCCGGGCTTTCGCGCTGCAACTCGAGCGAGCGGGCGCGTCGGTTCGCTCCGCATCATACCCCGACCATCACCCCTTCGACCGGGCGGAAGCGGAGCGGTTGGCGGCATCGTTACGGGAAAATGAGCGTGCCATTTGCACACTCAAGGATGCCGTCAAGTTGGCACCGCTGTGGCCTCGCGCGGCGTCTCCCTTGTGGTATGTTTCTCAGCGCGTCATCCCGGGTGATGGAGTCGAATATCTCGATGCTATTTTCGACGCCGCGCTCAATGCGCGCACAACCCAGAGACCTTCACCAATCGGACCCGCTGAATCACGCCATGGCGACTGATCTAAGGCTTCCCACCGATAGAATCGTCCGTCCGGACAAGGACCGGTTTCTCAATGAGGTGAACCCCTTTGAGGCAATGATGTCGCGTTTCGACCGCGCGGCAGAACTGCTCGACCTCGAGCCTGGATTGTACCGTATTCTGAGGCACGCTGAAAAGCAGATCATTGTCTCGGTTCCGGTTGCGATGGACAATGGGGAGATAGAGGTATACACGGGCTATCGTGTGTTGCACAACACGTCGCGTGGACCGGGAAAGGGCGGCATCCGCTTCGATCTCCAGGTGACGCTCGATGAAGTAAAGGCACTCGCGGCGTGGATGACATGGAAGTGCGCGGTCGTAAACATTCCCTTCGGTGGCGCGAAGGGGGGAGTGGTGTGTGACCCCCTCAGACTCAGCGTTGGGGAGCTGGAGCGCCTTACCCGCCGTTACACGGCCGGCATCATATCGACGCTCGGCCCGGACTCAGATGTGCCTGCTCCGGATGTAAACACCAACGAGCGCGTGATGGCGTGGGTCATGGATACCTATTCCATGCACAAGGGTCATACGGTCACGGCGGTGGTGACCGGCAAGCCTGTAGAAATGGGCGGCTCGCTCGGTCGTCGCGAGGCGACTGGAAGAGGATGCATGATCGTGATGCGGCAGGCGCTCAAGCATCTCGGTATGCCAATGCGCGGCGCAACCGTCGCGGTGCAAGGATTCGGAAACGTGGGCTCTGTGGCCGCCCAGCTGTTATACAGGGAAGGCTGCAAGATCACGGCAATCGGCGATCGATCCGGTGCCATTCATAACGAGGCTGGCATCGATGTGGATGCCGCGATCGAACATGCGCAGAAGCATCGCTCGCTGGATGGCTTCAACACGGGTGAGCGTATCTCCAACGAGGAGCTTCTCACGGCGGATGTGGACGTTCTGCTTCCCGCTGCGCTCGAGAACGTGATCACGACGAAAAACGCAGGCCAGATTCGCGCGCGCATCATCTGTGAAGGAGCGAACGGCCCGACTACCGCCGCGGCGGATGCAATTCTCGACGAGAAGGGAATCTTCGTTATTCCAGATATTCTCGCGAACGCCGGTGGAGTTACCGTGTCGTACTTCGAGTGGGTGCAGGACCGCGGGGGTTACTTCTGGACCGAGGATTCGGTGAACGACCGGCTCCTTCAGATCATGGAGCGCAGCTTCATAGACGTCCTCGAGCTGTCGAAGCGGCACAAGGTTAATATGCGCACTGCCACGTACATGCTGGCGATTAGCCGAGTGGCCACCGTGCACCGTTTGCGCGGCATTTACGCCTGACGTTGCGCTGCTACGCGCTCCATGCGAATCGTGGTGGTCGCTGTCGGCAAGCCGCGCGACCAGGCGCTAAGGGCGGCGATCCAGGATTATGAAGCGCGAGCCACCAGATACTGGCCTATCGAATTCCTGGAGGTTCGTGAAGAAACCGGACGCTCCGCGCCGCATGGCGTTATCAGTGATCGGGAGGGAGAGCGCCTGCTCGCGAAAGTCGGGGGGCAGGCGCACCTCGTAGCGTGCGATGCAACGGGTGGTCAGATGTCGTCAGCCGAATTCGCGGCTTGGCTTCAGCGCGAGCGAGAACGCGCGGTGCGCGATATCGCATTCGTGATAGGCGGGGCGTTCGGTCTCTCTTCCGGAGTTCGCGAAGCGGCTGCCACACACCTGTCTTTCTCACAGTGGACCATGCCGCACGAAATCGCACGACTGGTGCTTGTCGAGCAACTGTATCGCGCGGGGACCATCGTGCGGGGAGAACCGTACCACAAATGATCGGGAAGCGGGAAACGGGGAAACGGGAATCTCGGGAGGTGCACGCTCTCGCGAGTAGTCTGGTGCATAGTGAACTTTCGCGGAGTGCCGATTCCCGATTCCCGCTTCCCGATAATGCCTGACTGGTTCGAGGATTGGTTCGGCGAGGAATATCTCTCGCTTTACCCGCATCGTGATGAGGACGAGGCGGCGGAGGTCGCAGAGCTCATCGCGGAAAGGTTGCATGTTCCCGAGGCGTCACCAACGCTGGATCTTGCATGCGGCGCCGGACGCCATGCGCTACCCCTGGGGGCGCGATGGTGGACGGTGGGACTCGACCTGTCTCCAGCGCTGTTGCGCGTGGCACGCGCCAGAGACCGGGCGTTTCCACTCGT